>NZ_BMOL01000001.1:352500-604095 GCF_014647055.1 Deinococcus aerolatus
TGGCAAGGCAGGCGCGGGTGGCGCTGGGCGACCCGGTGGCGCAGGCCCTGAACGCACGGCTGGTCCTGGTCCTGATCGGCGAACGCCCCGGCCTGAGCAGCCCCGACAGTCTGGGGGCGTACCTGACCTTCGATCCGCAGCCCCAGACCCGCGACTCGGCCCGCAACTGCGTATCCAACATCCGCCCGGCGGGGCTGGACGTGCGCGTGGCGGCGTGGCGGCTGGCCCACCTGATCCGGCAGGCGCTGCGCCGGGAACTCAGCGGTGTGGCCCTCAAGGACGAGGGCGGCGGGCCTCCACCGGATTTTGCACCCCTGCCGCGCGGCTAGACTGGCCCATGACCCTTCCCCCAGCGCCCTTTTACCTGATCGCCTGGCTCGTCGTGCAGGACGACTCCGGGCGCGTGCTGCTGGGCCGCCGCGACGGCACCGGCTACATGAACGGGCTGTGGGGGCTGCCGGGCGGACGGGTGGAACGCGGCGAGACGCTGGTCACAGCAGCTGTGCGTGAGGTGGAAGAAGAACTGGGCCTGCGGGTGGAGGCCGGCGCGCTGACCGCGCTGGGCGTGTCGCGCTTTGACATCGGCGGAATGCAGGGCACCGATTTCCTGTTCCTGACCCGCGAGTGGGCCGGGGAACTGGCGCCACTGGACAAGACCTCTGAAGTGGGCTGGTTTGCCCCGGACGCTCTGCCTGACGACTGCCTGCCCTGGCTGCCCGCCGTGCTGGAAGCCCACCTGACGCGCGGCGCGTGGCTGACCGAGCAGCTCGACGGGGTGGAGGGAGTCCAGATTCTTGGCCCCTGAAGCCCGCTGTTGGGCCTTCCATCATGTTCCCCGGTCAGGGACGATTTCCGCTTGCCCCCTTCTCTTTCATCTGAAATACTTCCAGATGAAATGAGTTTACCCACCCCCCCCATGGCCGAGGCGCAGACCGACAGTCTCTACGAGATGATCCGGCTGACCCTGCGGCTGTCGCGGCGCTTCCGGCAGGCGCTGGACGAACCGCTGGAAACCGCACTGGGCCTGAACACCAAGGAACTGCTGGTGCTGGCCGCGATCATGGACGGCGAGCAGACGCCGGGCCGGATTGCCAGCAAGCAGAATCTGCCCGCCCCCACCGTGACGCGCATCGTGTCCAAGCTGGTCAGGAACGGTCTGGTGGAACGGGTCAGTGATCCCGCCGATCTGCGCTGCTTCCATCTGCATCTCACCCCCCAGGGCCGGGCCACCCGTGCCCGCACCCGCGAGACCGGGCAGGCCATTGTCGCCTCGCACTTCGGCCACCTGCCGCCGCAGCGCGTCGGGGCGGCGCTGAAGGCCATGCAGGACTTTCACGATGCCCTGAGCCTTCCCCTTCCTGAGGAGGCCAGCGCATGACTGCCCCCGGCCACTCTCATTCCGGCCTCAACGAGCGCGACCGGATCATGGCCTTTGTAGGCATCCTGACCGTGCTGTTCCTGTCCAGCCTGAACCTGACGGTGGTGGGCAGCGCCATGCCGCGCGTGATCAGCGACCTGGGCGGCTTTCACCTGTACGCCTGGGCCTTTACCGCGTACTCGCTGGCCACCACCATCACCATTCCCATCGTGGGCACCATCAGTGACCGCGTGGGCCGCCGCCCGCTGATTCTGCTGGGCATCGCGGTGTTCGCGCTGGGCAGCGTGGGCCTGGGCTTCGCACACAGCATGGATCAACTGATCGTGCTGCGCGCCCTGCAGGGGATCGGCGGCGGCATGCTGATGGCCATGAGCTTCACGGCCATTGCAGACCTGTTCACACCCCTCGAGCGCGGGCGCTACCAGGGCTACACCGGCGCGGTGTGGGGCGTGTCCAGCGTGGTGGGGCCGCTGGTGGGCGGCTTCCTGACCGATCACCTGGGCTGGCGCAGCGTGTTCTTCGTGAACCTGCCGTTCGCGTTGCTGGCGGCGTATTTCATCTGGCGCTACTTCCGGCTGCCCAAACCCGCGCAGACCACGCAAACGGGCCGCCGTTTCGACGCACCCGGCGCGGCGCTGCTGGCGGGCACCGTCACCACGCTGACGCTGGCGGTGTCCTGGGGCGGCGGCACCTACGCCTGGGGCAGCCCGCAGATCCTGGGCCTGCTGGCCGGGGCGCTGGCGCTGGGCGTGGGCTACGCGCTGCACAGCCGCCGTCAGGTGCGGCCCATCCTGGACCTGGGCCTGCTGAAAGACCGCAGCATTGCCACCGCCGCGCTGGCTGCCTTTCTGGTGAGCGCGGGCATGTACGCCGCGATTCTGTACCTGCCGCTGTACATGCAGGGCGTGCGGGGAAGCAGCGCCTCGGGCAGCGGGCTGGCCCTGGCCCCGCTGATGGGCGGCATGATTCTGACCAGCACCCTGGCGGGCCAGTTCGTGAGCCGCACCGGGCGCTACAAACGGCTGATCGTCATCGGGGCGCTGGTGGCCGCCGCCGCGCTGACGCTGGCCTCCACCCTGAGCCTGACCACCCCGATGTGGCTGGCGGTGGGCACCATGGTCCTGCTGGGGCTGGGGCTGGGGCCGGTCAACAGCCAGCTGGTGCTGGCGGTGCAGAATGCCGCCCCCCGCGAGAAGCTGGGCAGCGCCACGGCCGGCAACCAGTTCTTTCAGCAGATCGGCGGCACGCTGGCGGTCAGCCTGTTCGGGGCACTGGTCAACGCGCAGCTGGCCGGCAAGCTGGGGGCCCAGCTGCCTGCCGCCGCCAAGACCCTGCCCGCGCCGCTGCAAGACGCCATTGCCAGCCCCAACCTGCTGACCAGCCCGGACGCCAGCGCGCAGCTGGGCGGGGCGCTGCAACAGCTGGGGCAGCCTGAACTGCTCGCGCAGATCACGGCAGCCCTGAGAAACGTCATGGTGGGCGCCATCAACGAGGTGTTCCTGGTCTCGGCCGCGCTGGTGGGGCTGGCCTTTATCGCGGCCCTGCTGCTGCCCGAACGCCCGCTGCTGGGCCGCCAGCCCCACACGGTGGAAGTGAAGGGGGGCGGTCAGGTCAGCGTTCAGGCCACCGACTGAGCTTCAGGCGCAGCAAAAAGCAAGCCCCCGCCAGTGCCGGGGCTTGCTTTTTGCTGCGTCAAATGATTTGACTGACGTACCAGAGAGTGTTCAGCACCCCCAGGCGCTGACGCCTACTGACCGATCCAGTCAATCGTCTGCTTCGCGTCGCGCAGGTTCTTTACCTCGCCGGTGGGAGCGGTTACCGTCAGCGCGGCGGCGGTACTGGCGGCGGCGTTCAGCAGCAGCGTCACGGTGCCGTCCGCGCCGGTCACCGTCTCATATTTGGCTGTGCCGTCCGGCGCGATGGTGGCCGCAATGTCGGTCATCTTGCCGTCCACCATGCTGGCAATCACGAACACGGGGTTCTTGCCGGTGGTCTTGACCTCCCAGGTCACGGCCACGCCCGCCACCGGATTGCCGTCCTTGTCGGTGGCGAGCACGGGAATCATCACCTCGCCCACATCATCACTGGCCACCGTGGGAGTGGCGTTTGTGCTGACCGGGGCCGTGATCTCCACATCCTGAATCTCCACCCTGGCGACGGGACCAGCCTGGGCAGCGGGGGCCGCAGGCATGGTGGGCGCAGCCGCCGGAGCCTGCGCCGTGACCCCCGGCGGCAGGGCGGGAATATCGGACACGGAGATCTGGGCGGAGGCGAGAGGCAGCAGCAGGGCAGCGGTCAGCAGCAGGTGGCGCATGGGGAAACTCCTTGTGGGCAGGCGAAGAGGGAGACCGGGGATCACGCGGGCAGGATGTACAGGCCGTTGCTGCGGAAATCCAGGTGGATGTCGCTGCCGTTGGGCAGGATGGTGGACTCGGAGGGCGGGGCGATCAGCACTTCCCCGGCCGACGTTTCGATGGTGTACTCGGTCATGGCCCCCAGGTACGCGCCGGAGGTGATGCGCCCGGCCAGCCCCGTCTCGCTGAACGAGATGGATTCGGGCCGCACCAGCACGCGCACGTCGCCGGTGGGCGCGCCGGGCTGGGTGTAGGGCAGAAACACATTGCCGAAGCCCAGTTGCTGGCCGTCATAGGTGGCCTGCAACAGGTTGGCCTCGCCGATAAAATCGGCCACAAAGGCGTTGGCAGGGCGGCGGTACAGGTCCTCGGGGGTGCCGATCTGCTCGATCCGGCCCGCACTCATGACCACCACCACGTCCGAGATCGCCAGCGCCTCGGCCTGATCGTGGGTTACGTATACAGCGGTGATGCCCAGCTGCTGCTGGATGGCGCGAATCTCATTGCGCATCTGGCGGCGCAACTTGGCGTCCAGGTTGGACAGCGGCTCGTCGAACAGCAACACCTTGGGTTTCATCACCAGGGCGCGGGCCAGGGCCACACGCTGCTGCTGCCCGCCCGACAGTTGCGACGGCGCGCGGCTGCCGTAGCCGCCCAGCCCCACCAGCTTCAGGGCCTCCTCGGCGGCCTCGACGGCGTCGGGGCGGCGGGCCACGCGCAGACCGTAGGCGACGTTTTCCAGCACGCTCAGGTGCGGGAACAGCGCGTAGCTCTGGAACACCATCGTCACGTCGCGCTGCGCCGCCGAGAGCTGGGTCACGTCCTCGTGGTCAATCGAGAGTTTGCCCTCGGTGATGGTTTCCAGCCCGGCGATCATGCGCAGGATGGTGGTCTTGCCGCAGCCCGAGGGCCCCAGCAGCGTGATCAGCGTGCCGGGCTGTACCTCCAGGTTGGCGCCTTGCACGGCGATGGTCTTGCCGAAGCGCTTGGTGACACCCTCCAATTTGACCGGAGCGGCCTGACTGTTGGGGGCAGGGTGGGGGGGGCGGGCCTGGGTGGCGGTCATGGGGTCCTCTCAAGAGTGGTGTTCATACGCTTATGCCTGCCTTTGATCCGCCCATCCTGCCCACGCCCCAGGTCATCAAGGCGATGACCACGGCCAGCGTGAAGACCAGCAGCGCGGACAGTGCCGCCGCGTCGCCGAGTTGCCCGCGCTCCACCATGCTCAGCACCTCGCTGGTCACGACCTTGTGGTCCGGCGAGATCAGGAAGATGATCTGCGAGATGGCGGTCATGGCCCGCACGAAGGCGAAGATCAGCGCCGAGATCAGCGCGGGGCGGATCAGGGGCATCACCACCCGCCACAGCGTGGTCAGGCTGCCGGCCCGCAGGGTGGTGCTGGCTTCCTCCAGCGCCGGGTCGATCTGACGCAGGTTGGCGACAGCCGAGCGGATGCCCACCGGCATGTTGCGGAAGATAAATGCGACGATCAGGATCAGCATGGTGCCGGTCATGTACGCAAACCCGCTGTTCAGCGCCAGGATGTACCCGATGCCGATCACGGTGCCGGGCACGGCGAAGGACAGCAGCGAGCCGAGTTCGATAAAGCCGCGCCCGAAGAACTTCTGCCGCGTGATCAGGTAGGCGATCACCACGCTCAGGACCAGCACCGGCAGACTGCTGATGGCCGCGATCCTGAGGGTGTTGAAGAACACGCCCAGCGACCCCACCGACAGGTTGCGGATGTGTTCGGTGGTAAAGGTGTTGTCGAAGCCCCACAGCTTGACCAGCGCGCCGAAGAACATGCTGCCGTACACCGCGCCCACGAACAGCACCCAGACCATGAACACGAACAGCAGGACGCGCTCCAGACTGGCAGGCAGCGGCGTCACCATGCCCGCAGCAGGCTTGCCGGTGATGGTGGTGAAGCTGGTGCGGCCCAGCCACGCCTGCTGCGCCAGGAACGCCGAGACGCTCAGGGCCAGCAGCACCGTGCCGTACACCGACGCCTCGGCGGGGTTGAATTCCACCGCAAAATACACCTGCGTCGCCAGGAACGAGCCGCCCATCACGAACGGGTTGCCGAAGTCGGCCAGGCTCTCGATGATGGTCAGCAGGAAGGCGTTGGCCAGACCAGGGCGGACCAGCGGCCAGATCACGGTTCTCAGGACGTGCCAGCGGCCCGCGCCCAGGGTCACGGCGGCTTCCTCCAGCGTACCGTTCAGGCTTTGCACCACGCCCACCAGCACCAGATAGGCAATCGGCGTGTAGGCCAGCGTCTGCGCGATGCCCACGCCCAGCGGCCCCAGCAAGGCGTCGGTGTCCAGCCCCAGGATGCCGCTGGTGATCAGCCCCTGGCGGCCCAGCAGGAAGATCAGGGCGAAGCCGATCACGAAGGGCGGCGTGATGATCGGCAGCAGCGAGAACACCCCCAGCAGTTTGCCTGCCGTGATGCGCCGCCGGGTCAGCCACCACGCCAGCCCCACCCCGGCCAGCACCCCCACGGCCTTGAACAGCAGGCCCAGGGTGGCCGTTTGTGGTGTGCTGGCCGCCAGCGAACCGATGGCGTATCCGGCCAGCGCCAGCGGCACGAACAGGTACGGCCCGAACGGGGCGCGGCTGCGCGTGCCCAGCAGCGCAAAGGCCAGCGCCAGCGCGGTGGCCGCCGTCGCCACGCTGACCGCCAGCAGCACGCTGTTGCGCAGCGCCCCGAAGCCGAAGTACAGCGCGGCAAAGACGCCCACCCCCAGCGCCGCCAGCACGGTGTTGCGCAGCGTGGCCCAGACCGGACGCCGCCGCCACAGCGACAACCCCAGGCCCGCCACCGCTCCGACACCCGTGGCCACGAGCGCCAGCGCCGCCTCGCTGCGGGCGGTGGTCTCGTTTTCCAGCACGAAGAACGCCGGGGAACTCAAGACGCTGCGGAACGCTTCCAGCGAGAACCCCGTCTCGCCGAAGGCATTGCGCAGCACCCGGAACAGCGGGAACATCACGAACAGGATCAGGAACAGGCCCACCCACAGCGTGGAACTGGCAATAAAGCGGTCCGCCTTGATGATGCCCGTGTCGGACAGCGCCATGCCCGTGACCGACAGCAGCGCCAGCGCGGTGATCAGGGCGCCCAGATCGGCCGGCTCGTTTCTGAACACGATGAAGAAGGCCGTGACCAGGAACCCGACCAGCGCGGCGACCAGCGTGGGCATGGCACGGGCAGCGCGGCCCACGAAGCTCAGGGCCAGGGTGGCGACCAGCGCGGCCAGGGGCACCCACAGCACGGGCAGGCTGCCCAGCAACTCCAGGCCGCTGGGGCCACCGGCCAGAAAGACCCGGCCCTCACGCGCCCAGGGCAAGAAGGCGAAGGCCAGCAGGCCCAGCAGCGGCCACAGCAGCAGCGCTGCCTGGACTCCGGCCCGGTTCCTCTGCGAGGCGGGAGGGGTTACCGCCGTGGTAATGGAAAGACCTCCTTGGTCCAGCGCGAGATGATGCGGGCGCGGGTGGCGCCGTCGCCCCACTTGCCAAAGTCGTAATCAATCAGCTTGATCTTGTCCAGGTTGGGCGAGGCGGCGGCCACCGGCGTCTTGGCGTTGGACTGGATCTGGAACGATTCCACCGTGGCCGCCAGTTTCTGCGTCTCTACCTTCAGCACGAAGTCGATGAACTGCTTGCCCGCCGCCGCGTTGGGGCCGTCCGTGACCAGGCTGACGCCGCCGATCTCGGTGCCTGTGCCGGCCCTAGGCGCCACGGCGCGCACCGGGAAGCCGCGCACGTTCTGGGCCACCGCGTCGTGCAGGAAGGTCACGCCCACCGCCACCTCGCCGCGCGCCGACAGGAACGCTGCGCCGGAGCCGGGGCGGGTGTAGCCGTTGCGCGGCACGTTGTTGTGGATCTTCTTAAGCAGGTCAAAGGCCTTGTCCTCGCCGTAGATCTGGATCAGGGTGGTGATCATGGTGTACGCCGTGCCGGACGTGTTGGGGTTGGGCATGGCGATCAGGCCCTTGTACTTTGGATCGCCCAGGTCCGGCCAGTCGGTGGGGGCGGGCAGGTTGCGCTTCTTGAGCACCGTGTCGTTGACCGCCAGGCCCAGCGCTCCGGTGTACAGCGGAATGTAGGCGTCCTTGACCTGCTTGCGCAGTTCGGGGTACAGCTCGTTCCAGGCCTTGGGCTTGTAGAAGGTCAGCAGGTTTTCCCTGGTGCCGGCCTCGTGGACGTCGCCGGTGCCGCCAAACAGCACGTCGAAACTGGGGTTGGCCTTCTCGGCCCGCAGCCGGGCCAGCGACTCGCCCGCCGACAGCCGCAGGAACTTGGCCTCGCCGCCGGTTTCCTTCTTGTAGGCGTTGGCCACCACCTGACACCAGTCGGCCTGCGCGCCACACACGAAGGTCAGGTTCCCCTGGGCACCGGCTGTGGCCGCCGTGGCAAGAAGGGTCAGGGTGAGCATTCGTCTGGTGGATCGCTGCATGGGGCCTCCTGGTTAAAGCAAGGGGCGAAGACCACGGACGGTCTTCTGGGCGGAAAAAGTAACAGTTGTGCCATTCGAGTCTACGCCACACCGCCCGCCTGTCTCCCGCCGCCTGTCCAGTACCCTGTGGCCCATGCACGACACAGTGGTGGTGGGCGCGGGCCTGGCGGGATTGACGGCGGCGCGGATTCTGGACCGGGCCGGGCAGCGGGTGCGGGTGCTGGAGGCATCGAATGTGCTGGGCGGGCGGGTGCGTTCGCGCGTGCTCGACGGTTTCACGCTGGATGCCGGTTATCAGGTGCTGTTTCCCGGCTACCCGGCCGTGAGGCGCAACCTGGACCTGGAGGCGCTGGATCTGGTGGCCATTCCCCCGTCGGCGGCGGTGCGGCGCGGCGCACGCGAGGATGTGCTGGGCGATCCCCGGCGCGACCCTGCCGCGCTGCCGGGGACCCTCACCACCGGCGTGCTGGGCGTGGCCGACAAGCTGAGGGTGGGCCGGCTGGCGCTGACGCTGCTGGCCCCACCACCCCACACCCTGCTGACCGGCCCCGACGAGACCACCGAGAGCTACCTGCGCCGAGCGGGCTTCAGCGAGGCGGCGCTGAACCATTTCTTCCGCCCCTTCTTCGGCGGCATCTTCCTGCGGCGCGAGCTCGACACCTCGGCGCGGCTGTTCCGCTATTACTTTCGCATGCTGATCGACGGCGGCGCGGCGCTGCCCCGCGCGGGCATGGGCGCCGTTCCCGCCCAGCTGGCGGCGGGACTGGACATTCAGCCCAGCGTGCGCGTCACGGGCCTGAAGGCGCACGGGCCGCACGTCACGTTGCAGACCTCAAAAGGCGAGCTGGACGCCCGCAACGTGATTGTCGCCACCGATCCCAACACGGCAGCCCGGCTGCTGGGCCGGGACGTTTCACGCGGGAGCCTGGGCAGCACGTACCTGTACTACGCCGCCAACCGGCAGGTGGACCGCCAGCCCCGCCTGCTGCTCAATGCCCGCCCCGGCCTGATCAACAACGCCCAGTGGCTGAGCCATGTTCTGCCGGAGCGCGTGCCGCCGGGGCAGCACCTGCTGACCGTCACGGTGCTGGGCCTGCCCGACATGGATGACGGTGAGCTGGACGCCCGGGTGCGCGGCGAACTGGAAGACTGGTACGGCGAGGCGGCGGTGTCGGGGCTGCGGACGCTGGCCACCGAGCGCATCCCGCACGCCCAGTACCCGCAGCCGCCCGGCTACGCGGCCACCCTGCCCGGCCACGCCACCGGCCTGGGCGGCGTGCTGCTGGCCTCGGAGGTCACGTCCATGAGTGGCATCCAGGGCGCGATGGAAAGCGGCGAGAAGGCGGCGGCCATCGTCCTGAACGATCTGGCCGCGTTGAGCCGCCCACGCGGCGGCTGACTGCGGACGCGCTCAGGCTTCCAGGAACTCGGTCACGACGCGGTTGAGCAGCCACCAGCCCGCAGGCGTGGCCCGCAGCCGCGCCCCCTCCAGTTCCAGCCAGCCGCGCGCCACGTTGGCGGCGATGGCCCCGGCGTAGCGTTCCCGCACGTTCAGGCCGCTGCGCCGGGACAGGTCTTCCAGATCCAGCCCGTCCCGCAGCCGCAGTCCCATGAACAGCGCGTCGGTCACATACTCCTCAGCGCTGATGGCCTCAGCCTCTCCGCTGTCGCCGGTCAGCCAGGTGTGCAGGTGCGGGTTGGTGCGTCTCGCGGTCAGCGCGGCCTCAGCCCCCGGTCCAGCCACAGACGACATGGCCGGGTAATGGCCCGCCGCGCCCGGTCCCAGGCCCAGGTACGTGCGGTTGTTCCAGTAGGACAGGTTGTGGCGCGACTGCTGACCGGGGCGGGCGTAGTTGCTGATCTCGTAGCGGGCAAAGCCGTGTGCGGTCAGCAGTTCCTCGGTGCGCTCAAAGCCGGCACGTTCATCGTCCTCCCCCACCGTCACGCCGCGCCGGGCGAACTCGGTGCCGGGTTCGACCGTCAGGGTGTAGGCGCTGATGTGGTCCACGCCCAGCGCCACCAGCCCATGAATATCGCTGTCCAGCGGCTGCCCCGGCACGGCGGTGATCAGATCGCCCGACACGCGCAGGCCCACCCCGATCAGCGTGGTTACGGCCTCGCGCGCCCCCGCCGCGTCGTGTTGGCGGCCCAGGAACTTCAGCGTGGCGTCGTCCAGGCTCTGCACGCCCACGCTGGCGCGGTCAAAGCCCAGGTCCCGCCACAGCGCCGCCCGCGCAGGGCTGACCGTGCCGGGGTTGATCTCCAGGGTGTTTTCCTGGCGGCCCCAGCCCAGATGCCGGCGAACGCTGCCCACCAGCGCTTCCACCTCGGCGTCACGCAGAAAACTGGGGGTGCCGCCGCCCAGGTATACGGTCTCCAGATCGACATCGTACTGGGTGGCCAGCCATGCTGCCTCCTGCTCCAGCCGCTCCAGGTACGCCTCGACCTGTCCGCTCTTGCGCGTCAGGACGTGGAAGTCACAGTACGGGCAGATGCTGGGGCAGAACGGCACATGAACGTAGAGGTGGCGCACCGTCCGGTCAGGAACAGGCACATTGGGCGCGGCAGGGACGGGGGCAGGACGGCTCACTGCCCCGAGTGTATGCGCGGGGGTGGGTTTGGGACCGTGAGGCAGGACGGCGAGGCCCGGACGGTTCAGCGCCCGTGCGGCGTGGCGTCCATCCACTCTTCCAGCATCTTTCGCAGCGTGGCCGCCGTGGTCACCATCACCGGAACGTCCAGCGAGGCCACCGCTGAGGCCGCCGCGCTCTGGCCCTTGCGTTTGCCCGCCCTGAGTCCGGCGGGGGCCGTCCAGGCGGGAAAGGTGCCGCCCTCAGCGTACTCCACGCCCCCAGCGTCGGCCACCACGGCGTCAGGCACCGTCACTTCCGGCCCGGCGGCCAGCGCCTGCCTCCCGATCACCAGCACGCCGCGCGGGGCCGCCTGCTGTACGGCGGCCACCAGCGGGGTCAGGCCGTCGTGAACCACCAGTTCCACGCCGCCCTTGCCATCCAGTGCGGCCAGGGCGGCAGGCAGGTCCGCGGCCAGTTCGGCGGGCGCGGCCACCAGCCAGGGGTGTCCTCCGGCACGGCCCTCGAAGCTGGCGTGGGCGCTGCCGTAGATGTCGGTCCAGGTGCGGGTGTGCTGCATGACGTTCAGGATAGGCGGATTCCGGCCTGCCTTTTACGCGCCGCTTTCCTCACCCAGCGCCACCGCCCGCGCGTCGTCGCTGACCCAGTCGCTCCACGATCCGGCGTACAGGCGATTTGCAGGCCCCAGCGCCGCGCCCGCCAGTTCACGGGCCAGCAGGTTGGCCGCCGCGCTCACGCCGCTGCCGCAGTACGTGATGGTGGGCGAGTGGCCGGTGTCCAGGCGGGCGGCCTGCTCAGCGCCGCCGCGCCAGCGCCCGGCCGCGTCCAGCGCGCCGCTCCAGTCGCGGTTGACCGCGCCCGGAATATGCCCGGCCTTGCGGTCCAGCGGCTCCGTCTCGCCCCGGTAGCGGGCGGGGGCACGCGAGTCGATCAGCAGCGTGGCCGGGGCGCGGCCTGCCACGTCCCCGGCCTCTGCCAGCATCCCAGCCTGCACGTCCGGCGTGAAGGTGACGGGCGCGTGGGTGGGGTCCCCCGCGTCCACCGGGCCGCCCGCCGCCAGATACGCGGGCCAGCCGCCGTCCAGCACGTACACCTGCGTGTGCCCCAGCCAGCGCAGCAGCCACCACGCGCGGGCGGCGTAGAACCCCTGACCCGTGGCGGGATCGTCGTAGGCCACCACCACGCTGCCGTTGCCTATGCCCACGCTTCCCAGCCACGCCGCCAACGCCGCCGGATCGGGCAGCGGGTGACGTCCGCCCGCGCCGTCCTCCCGCACCGGGCCGCTCAGGTCCGTTTCCAGATCAGCGTAGACCGCCCCCGGCACGTGGCCTTCCAGATAGGCAATGCGGCCCACCAGCGGATCACTCAGGGCGTAGCGGCAGTCCAGCACGCGCACATCGGCGTCGTGCAGGTGCCCAACCAGCCAGTCGGCGGACTTCAGCGGCGAGGAAACGTTGGTCATGGGGGCAGGCTACACTGTCCGCCCGCTCGCTCCTCGAGAGATATAAAAAAGAAAAATCCGCCCTTTACGGACGGTGATAGGTCAACTATAGCGTGGCATGCAGCCGCTGTCAAACTCATGCACCGATGTCCATAAACGTTGTACTGGGCGGCATTCCCTGGACATGACGGGAGGTCTGGCTGCATAGCCTGTGGGCTGTACCGGCTCCCGCACTGCCCCGGCCATATTCCCATCGCGCCTGGTCAACCAGACTGTAGACAGGGGAAGGGCGCAACCATGCCGAAGGCGGTGCAGGCGGGCAACTCCTGCACCGGGCACGCGGCGGCGGCACCAGGCGAGGCCAATCCTGAACCCATCAGACAGAGCACTGGACGGGACAAATAGTGGAAATGAGCTATGTCTTTTTCACCGCAGGCTGCTAGACTCTGCTTGTCGGTGAACGCCGACCAACACCTGGGGGTGACCCGGTTTCGACAGGGGAACTGAAGGCGATGTTGCGTGTCGAGGATTCCGTTGGCCTCGTAAAAAAACGGAAAAGCCATTAACTGGCAACCAGAACGAATTCGCTTACGCTGCATAAGCTAAGCCAGTGACCGTGAAGCCCCGCCTTTGGCGTCGCGCGAGCTGAAACAAAAGAAGGCTAGTCCGGGCGATGTTCTGTAGCTCAGGGCGAAACTAAACGGAACTAAGGAAAGGGAAAACCCGCCCGCTGGTGGGCCCTGACCCGACAACTAAACAGCGGGATACACACGTAGACGCACGCTGGATGAACTTTTGGACGGCGGTTCGACTCCGCCCACCTCCACCACACAGAGAAGACCCCGCCCACCCGGCGGGGTTTTTCTCTATATTGGGGCGGCCCCGTACAGGGCACAGGCCGGGATGGCGGAAGGGTAGACGCATTCGACTTAAAATCGAACGGGAAACCGTGCGGGTTCAAGTCCCGCTCTCGGCACCAGACCAGCCTGCACAGGGCTAAAGGCCCCGCCTGACGCGGGGTCTTTCTATTGTCCAGCCCTGACCACAAGCGGACGCCGACCGTAACCCAGGTGCCGGGCATCCGAAAAATCAGGGCCGCAAGACCTGCCCCCCATTGTTCTTGCTGGCCCTGACCGACCTCCCCTGAGGCGGAGGGCCACTGTCCTGGCAGAAATTCAGCGCACCAAGCGGGTCAGAGCGGGAGCGTCCGGCTTTTCCTGCCGGTGGTACCGTAGCCCGCCTGACCTAGGCTAGCGCCACTGCTCCGGCAGCCCGTAGACATGCCACAGGGCGTCCACCCGCTCCACCACCGCCGGGTCCATCGTGATCTTGGGGGGCCAAGGGCGCACAAAGCCTTCCTCGGGCAGTTTGCGGGCGCCGTCCCAGGCCAGCAGTTCGCCGGACTGCACGACATCACGCTCCGGGTCGATGTTGTTGAGGATGGTCCACCACACGTCCTGGATGTTGCCCACGTCGGTGAATTCGTCGCAGATCAGCAGGTGACGCACTCCTGCGGCGGCCGGGTGGGCGGCGAAGACCCGCGCAAGTTCCTGCGCCTGACCGGGCCGGGTCTTTTCCAGGGCGACCAGCCAGTAGCCGTCGCCGGTCTGCCGCTGGGCCACCACGCCCTCAAAGTCGGGCAGTCGTGCGGCGGCATGCGGCACAAAGGTTGCCTCGTGGGCCAGATCGCCCGCCTGAAAGTCACGGCTGGACTCGCCCCCCCCGATTTCCTCGGGGCGCTTGGCCGTGGCATCGATGATCAGCTTGCCGCCGTAGCCCCAGCCCCGGCTGCTGTGGTCCAGCACATCGGTGGGGCCGCGCGTGGTCAGGGTGTCGCGGCCCGGCACGGCCCTGGCGGCCACCTCGCGCCACACCGCCTCAAAGTCGCTGACCGGCACTCCCTCGTCCACCACGACAATCACCTTGGCGAACATCATCTGCCCCAGCCCAAACATCCCGTTTGCCACCTTGTACGCCTGACCCGGATAGCCCTTCCTGATGCTCACGAACACCAGGTTGTGCGCCACGCCGGCGGGCGGCATGTGGTAGTCCACGATCTCGGGAAGAATCAGCTGTGCGGCGGGCAGGAACAACCGCTCGGAGGCCTCGATCAGGTAGGCGTCTTCCATCGGCGGGCGGCCCACGATGGTGGCCGGGTACACCGGCTGACGGCGCATGGTCACGGCGGTGACGTGGAACAGCGGGTACAGGTCCGGCAGCGTGTAGAACCCGGTGTGGTCCCCGAACGGCCCCTCCATCACCCAGTCCTCGGACGGGTCCACGTAGCCTTCCAGGATGAATTCGGCGTTGGCCGGCACGTCCAGATCCACGGTGAGGCCCTTCGTCACCGGGTATCGCTGCCCGCGCAGGTAGCCGGCCAGCGCGAACTCGTCCAGGCCGGGAATGGGGGGCAGAGGCGCAGTGGACGCGTAGATCAGCGCCGGATCGCCACCAATGGCCACGGCCACTTCCAAACGCTGCCCCAGCTTCTTGGCCTTCTCCAGATGCTTCGTGCCCGTCTTGTGGCGCTGCCAGTGCATGCCCGTCGTGTTCCTGCCCATAACCTGCATGCGGTACATGCCCATGTTGCGCTCGCCGGTTTCGGGATCTTTGGTGATCACCAGCGGCAGGGTCACGAACGGTCCGCCGTCCAGCGGCCAGCATTTCAGAATCGGGATGCGCGACAGATCCACCTCGTCGCCGCGCCACACCACCTCCTGCACCGGGCCGGTCCTGACCCGTTTCGGGGGCAGGTTCATGGCGTCTCCCAGCTTGGTGACGTTGCTCAGCAACCCCAGCTTGCTGCCGCCGCCGCCCAGGTCAATCAGGGCGCGGACCTTCGCGGCCAGATCGTCCAGGTCACTGACACCCAGCGCCAGGGCAGTGCGCTCGCGGGTGCCCATCAGGCCGATCACCACCGGAAACTCGCTGCCGCGCACGTTCTCGAACAGCACCGCCGGGCCGCCGGATTTGACCAGCCGGTCCGCGATCTCGGTGATTTCCAGATCGTGGCTGACGGGCGCACTGACGCGCAGCAGTTCGCCGCGGTCTTCCAGCAGGCGCATGAAGCTTTGAATGTCGGGAAAGGCCATACGCGGCAGCATAGGACGGCGGGGGCGGGGCAACCGTACCGGAAGGCGGCAACCAGGAGCCTTGCAAGCATGACGGTTCGCTCAAGGTGCGGTGTGCATAGACACGCCCAAACAGTTGACCTTTCTTGTAAACTACGCTATTGCCCGGACAGGATCCCGGTCCTTCCGGCCCAGATTCCCAACCCCACCCTTTCAAGGAGTCCCATGAAATACCCGTTCCTGATGTCCGCCCTCACCCTCGCCTCCAGCAGCCTCGCCGCACCCAGTAGCAAGGCGCCCAGCACCCTGACCAAGGGCGTGCTGAAGATCGGCATGGAGGGCACCTACGCGCCGTTTACCTACAAGGACGACAAGGGTGTGCTGACCGGCTTCGACGTCGACATCGCCAAGGCGGTGGCGGCCCGGCTGGGCCTGAAAACCGAATTCGTGTTGACTGAGTGGAGCGGCATTCTGGCGGGGTTGCAAGCAGGGAAGTACGACGTGATCGTCAATCAGGTGGGCATCACCCCCGAGCGCCAGAAGAGCATCGCCTTTAGCACGCCCTACGCGTATTCCTCGCCGCAGATCATCGTGAAGAAGGCGGGCAACTCAGCGCCCAGGACGCTGGCGGACCTGAAGGGCAAGCGCGTGGGCGTGGGCCTGGGCAGCAACTTTGAAAAGCAGCTGCGCGACGCGGGCGGCATCAACGTGGTGACCTACCCCGGCGCGCCCGAATACCTTGCGGACCTGGCCTCGGGCCGCCTGGACGCCGCCTACAACGACCGCCTGCTGGTGGGCTACCTGATCAAGTCCCAGAACCTGCCGGTGCGCGGCGCGGGCGTGATCGGTCAGCCCGAGGCAGTCGGCATCGCCCTGAAGAAGACCAACACGGGCCTGAAGACGGCCATCGACAAGGCCCTCCTGCAACTCAAGGCCGACGGCACCTTCGCGAAGATCAGCCGCGAGTGGTTCGGGCAGGACGTCAGCAAACCCTGAGTTGAAATCCATGCCCTCATCAGCGCCGCCCTGCTTCATCAGCGGGCGGCGTTGCTGGTGCTGTCCCCCTTTAAACTCAGGGCGTGAGACAGCACGTTCAGGTTCTGGTGATCGGCGCGGGCGCGGCGGGCAGCGCGGCGGCGTATGCCCTGGCCCGGCGCGGTCAGGAGGTGCTGCTGCTGGAACAGTTTCACGTCGGCCACGAGCGCGGATCGAGTTTCGGGCCGTCGCGGATCTTCCGGCTGGCCTACGAGGAACCCGACTATGCCGGGCTGGCCCAGGCGGCGCTGGCCTCGTGGCAGGCGCTGGAAGTTGCGTCGGGCCAGCCGTTGTACTGGCGCACCGGGGGACTGGATCTCGGCCCCGCCGGAACCCCCAGTCTGGAAGCGGTATATGCCTCTCTGGACGCGCTGGGCGCGGCCCCACAGCGGCTGGCCCGACGCGAACTGGCCCGGCGCTACCCGCAGTGGCAGGTGCCGCCCGACTGGGAGGCGGTCTATTCGCCCGAGGCGGGCATCGTCAGCCCCGAGCGGACGCTGAGGGTCCTGACCACCCTCGGCCGTCAGCACGGGGCGCGGGTGCTGGAAGGCGTGGCGGCGCTGGACATTGAACTGGGGACGCAACCCGCCGTCCGGACCAGCCGGGGGGTGGTGACCTGTGACCATCTGATCGTGGCGGCGGGCGCGTGGCTGCCACGTCTGGTGCCGCAGTTGCAGGCCTCGCTGAGCGTGACGCTGGCGGCCTCCAGCTTCTACCGCCCGGAGGATATATCGGCCTTTGGGCCGGAGCGCTTTCCAGTGTTCATCACCCACGATGAGTTCCAGGCCTACGGCTTTCCCGTCTTCGGCGTGCCCGGCGTGAAGCTGGGCGTGGACGTGGCACGCCCCGTCACCAGCGGCGATGACCGTACGTTCGAGGTTCCGCCACAGGTCAGCGGGGCATCCGACGCCTTTATGCGGCGCTTTCTGCCGGGGGCCAGCGCCGTCATGGAGCGCCATACCTGCCTGATCACCCGTGCGCCGGGGGGCGATTTCGTGCTGGCGCCGCACCCGGCCTGCCTACACATCACGCTGGCCTCGCCGTGTTCGGGGCACGGTTTCAAGTTCACGCCGCTGCTGGGCGAGTTGCTGGCCGCGCGGGCGCTGGGGGAAACGCATCCCTGGCATCTGCCGCGCTTTGCCTTCCCCACCCCGATTGGGCAGACAACGGAGGCCCAGCCGCTGCCCGGAGGCTTATAGTCAATGCTCTCCCTGTTCTGGCCGCTTGACGGGTCTCCGTCGCCACTCCATATTTCGCCCCTTTCAGCGGCGCCTTCACCGGGCCGATCCCAAGGAGAAGCTATGCGCGCATTCCGTCCCACGCTGGTATTAGGCACTGCACTGCTGCTCGGCACCGCCGCGTTCTCGCTGGCCCAGACCGCCACGCCCCCGCCCACCCTGAGCAAGGGCGTGCTGAAGATTGCCGTGGAAGGCACCTACGCGCCGTTTACCTTCAAGGACGACAAGGGCATGCTGACCGGCTTCGATGTGGACGTGGCGCGGGCGCTGGCCGCGAAACTGGGCCTCAAGCCCGAATTCGTGTTGACCGAGTGGAGCGGCATTCTGGCCGGGTTGCAGGCGAACAAGTACGACGTGATCATCAACCAGGTGGGCATCACCGCTGAGCGGCAGAAAAGCATCGCCTTCAGCGACCCCTACGTCTTCAGCCGCCCGCAGATTGCTGTGCACAGCACCAGGGGTCAAACCTACAAGACGCTGGCAGACCTGAAGGGCAAGCGGGTGGGTGTCGGGCTGGGCACGGTGTTCGAGAAAGACCTGCGCGAGGCGGGCGGCATCACCGTGGTGACGTATCCCGGCACGCCGGAGTACCTGGCGGACCTGTCCAGTGGCCGACTAGACGCCATCTACAACGACCGCCTGCTGATCGGCTACCTGGCCAAGTCCCAGGGCCTGCCGATCAAGGGCGTGGGCGACGCCGGGTCGGTGGACAGCATGGGCATCGCGATGAAAAAGACCAACACCGGCCTCAAGGCCGCCGTGGACGCTGCCCTCAAGGGCATGAAGGCCGACGGCACCCTGGCGAAGATCGGGCAGCAGTGGTTCGGACAGGACGTCAGCAAGCCCTGAACCTCCGGCCCGCCCTCCCGCCGCCCCTCCCCGCCAGACTGGGAGGGGTTTGCGCTGGGAGCCTAGAAGCCTGAGTATCCTTGCCTTCTTGCGGGCAGACCGCCGCATTTCTCCGCCCCGGACCGGGCCACCGAAGGAGCCGCCCCCTTGGACACCGAACAACTTCAACTGATTCTCCAGAGTGCCTGGGCCGCCGTCCCCGCGCTGCTCGTAGGGGCGCGGCTGACCATCGGCTTTGCACTCGCGGCGATGGTGCTGGGCCTGCCGCTGGGGTTGATCGTGACCCTGCTGCGGCTGTACGCGCCGGCGCCGGTGCGCGGGCTGGCCACGCTGTACGTGTCGTTTATCCGGGGTACCCCGCTGCTGGTGCAGATCTTCGTAATCTATTACGGCCTGCCCAGTTTCGGCATCATTCTGAGCCCGGTGGTGGGCGGCGTGCTGGCCCTGACCCTGAACGCCGCCGCCTACCTGTCTGAGACCATCCGCGCCGCCATTCTGAGCATCCCGAAAGGCCAGCATGAGGCGGCCTACAGCCTGGGCCTGAGTCGCGCCGAGACCATGCGGCTGGTCATCTTGCCACAGGCTGCGCGGGTGGCGCTGCCCAGCCTGGGCAACAGCCTGATCGGGCTGGTCAAGGACACCTCGCTGGTCTCGGTGATCACGGTCGTGGAACTGCTGCGCAGCGCCCAGCTGGTGATCGCGCGCACCTTCGAGCCGTTCGGCCCGTATCTGGCCGCCGCGCTGATCTACTGGGCGCTGAGCAGCGCGCTGGAAGTGGTGCAGCGCCGGCTGGAGCGCCGGTTCTCACGCGGCAGCTAACGGGGCCTCACGCCGCCCGCCTGCCTCTTCCGATCTTCAATGCCTTCTCGCTTTCCAGCAGGCGCTTGAGGGCCGCCTCGCTGCGGCTCAGCCCCTCCAGTTCAGCGGGCAGACGTCCGGCGCGCGGCTCGTAGTCGTCCAACACCTTGCCCTCCAGATAGCGGTCGAAGATCACCGGACAGATGTAGCTGCCCCGCGTGACGGCGGGCGTGTTGCCCAGGTCCTCGGCCACATGTCTGACGCAGTCCACCAGCACCCGGCGGGCCTCGCGCTCGGTGCCCGCCACCCCCACCTCGGCCAGATACTCGGCGGCCAGCAGTGTGCCGCCCCAGGTGCGGAAATCCTTGGCGGTAAAGGGACCGATCACCTCCTTCAGGTAAGTGTTCAACTCCGGGGCGCGGACGCGGCGGCGGCCCTCCTCGGCCACCGTCTGGAACAGCCACGGACCAGGCAGTTCCAGCAGTTTCGTGATGTTGTTTGCCAGCGTGGAGTTGCGCGTCGCCTTGTTCTGCGTGATGCCGTGCTTGCCCCGGAAGTCGAAGGTGACCAGATTGCCCTCTACCTTCACGTGCCGCTGGCGCAGGGTGCTGAGGCCGTAGGTCTTGTGCTGCTTGGCATAGGCGTCACTGCCCACCCGGAAATGCGCGACGTGCAGCAGCCGGGTCATCAGGGCCATCACCTTGCGCGGCGGCAGACCCTGCAGGCGCAGGTCGGCGGTAGTAACCTCACGTAACGTCGGCAAGGCCGTGGCGAAGCGCGTCAGCCGCTGCCACTTCTTCAAAGCCCCGGCCTGCACGAAATCGGGGTGGTAGCGGTATTGCAGCCGTCCGGCTGCGTCACGGCCAAACGCCTGCAACTCGGCGTCGGCGTCGGGAGAAACGTACACGTCCTCGTAGGCGGGCGGCACGGCCAGACTACTGATGCGCGCAATGCCTTCCTGGTCCTCGTAACGCGTGCCGTCCGGCCAGAAGTACCTGAATTTCCTGGGATCGCTGCCCTCGCGGCGCAGGTATTCCTCCTGCAAGATCTCGGTGCGGCCCGGCATTACTCGACCGCCTTCTCGGGAAGTTGCCAGTCAATCGGCGTTTCTCCGGCCTCCTCCAGCGCGGCGTTCACGCGGCTGAAGGGCCGGGTTCCCATGAATTTGGTCACGCTCAGCGGGCTGGGATGGGCCGATTCCACGATGACGTGGTTGGGGTTGGTGATCAGTTTGGCCTTTTTGCGGGCATACGCGCCCCACAGCACGAAGACGACGCGCTCTTCCCTGGCATTCACGGCCCTGATCACCGCGTCGGTAAACGCCTCCCAGCCCTTGTTCGCGTGGCTGTTGGCCTGCCCGGCCCGCACGGTCAGCACGGCGTTCAGCAGCAGCACGCCCTGTTCGGCCCAGCTTTTCAAATACCCGTGGCGCGGCGGCTGAAAGCCGGGAATATCCGTCTGCAACTCCTTGTAGATGTTCTGAAGGCTGGGAGGCACGCGCACGCCGGGCCGCACGCTGAAGCTCAGGCCGTGCGCCTGACCGGGGCCGTGGTACGGGTCCTGCCCCAGAATAAAGACCTTGACCCGGTCCAGCGGCGTGAAGCGCAGCGCGTTGAACACGTCGGCGGCGGGCGGATAGATGGTCTGCGCGGCGCGTTCCTCCACCAGAAAGTCCTTGAGCTCGTGAAAATACGGCGCGGCGAATTCCCCGGACAGGGCGTCCTTCCAAGACTGTGGCAATCCGGCAGGGATGATGGGTCTGGCAGCTTCGGGGGCGTTGCCGAACAGGTCCGGTTGATCGCTCATGGGGAGTCTCCTGGGGGTGGGGGGGGTGGCGGGTGTCTTTTTGGGGGGTCTGGCGGGCAGTCCTTGCGCGACCCGTTCTGCGCGCATCACGGCCTTCTTGCGGCTGCCGTGCCGGAGGTAGATGCGTCTGGCTTCCGTCTCAAACGCCGGCGAGGCGCGGGCGGCAGCGATGCGGACGCGGGCCAGCCGTCCGGCCCGGTTCTCGTCCACGACTGGCGGCGGGTAATTCAGCCGGGCGGCCCCGCTCCATTCCCAGGGCGCGTGCAGCACATCCCCCGGCACGTCCGCCAGTTCCGGCACCCAGCGGCGGATAAACACCCCGTCCGGGTCCTGCTCCCGGGCCTGCCGGGTGGGGCTGTAGATGCGGACGCGGTTGATGCCCACGGTTGAACTCTGCATCTGCATCTGGGACCAGTGGATGCCGGGTTCGTTGTCCAGCCACTGCCGCGCCAGAAACAGGCCCGGCTGCCGCCAGTGCAACCACAGATGCTGGCTGGCAAAGCTGACCAGCATCGCCCGCATCCGGAAGTTGAGCCAGCCGGTCTGCCGCAGCATCCGCACGCAGGCGTCCACCAGCGGGTAGCCGGTCTGCCCATGCGCCCAGCGGTCATAGAACTCGGGGGTCCAGTCGTCCTCGCGCAGCCCGTCCAGGGCACGGTTGAGATTGCGGAACTCCATGCCGGGCTCGGATTCCAGCCGCTGAATAAAGTGGCAGTGCCAGTGCAGCCGGCTCTCGTAGCTGCGCAGCGATCTGACCCAGCGCGGATCAGCCCAGGTGTCGCCGCGCACGGCGGCCAGCCGCTGCCGGGTGGCCCCCACCACCGTCCGCAGGGACACCGTGCCGAAGGCCAGCGGCGCGCTCAGGCGCGAGCAGGCGTATTCGGCGCTCAGGGGACTGCTCATCTCGCGCATGTAGTTCACGCCGCGCACCGCCAGGAACGAGTCCAGGGTGGCCCGGCCCACTGCCTCGCCGCCCGGGGGAATGGTCTTGTCGTTCGCCGCTACGCCCAGTTCGGCGTGCGACATGGTCCGGCACGGTAAGACCCCGGTGCCGCGCAGCCCTTCCGGCGCAGGCAGGGCCGGCGTGCCCAGCCGCTCCTCCCAGGCATCGGCCCAGCCATCGCGGTTTTTCATGCCGCGCACCACACCGTTTTGCGGCACCTCGGCCAGCGGCAGCCCGCGCGCCCGCGCCCAGGCCCGCACCCGCCGGTCCCGCGCAAAGGACACGCCGTTGCCCGTTTCCTGGTGCGCCCAGATGCCGCCCAGCGGCAGTTCGTGGCTCAGGCGTTCCAGAACCTCCACCGCCTCGCCGTGCCGGATCACCAGCGGCGTGCCCAGCCCGCGCAGGCTGGCGTCCAGCTCGCGCAGACAGTCGTTCAGATACGTCAGGTGCTGCCCGGCAAATTCCTCGTGGCCCAGTTGCTCGGGCTCGTAGATGAACAGCGGCAGGACCGGGCCACGCGCCGCCGCCTCGCGCAGCGGCACGTGGTCCTGCACGCGCAGATCCTTCTTGAACCAGACCAGCTGCACCGGGCCGGGCTGTGCGCCGCCACGTGGCGGGCCGCTGAGTTGTGCAGGGTCAGGCACACCGCAGTCTTATGTACGGCTGCGCCGGGGACGGTAAGAAGAGACCGGTTGGAGCTTTGGGAAACCTGAAGGCGGGCCGCCCCTTTCAGAACGGCCCGCCCGGATGCCCGAAATTATCTGACCCTGACGCGAAACTCCAGTTTCAGGGTCTCGTCCTTCCTTAGCCCGGCGACGGTCCAGCGCACGTGGGTGTAGCTCTCAGGCGGCGCAGGCTGCGACCGGGTCACCGACTTGCCGTTCTCGGTGACGGTCACGTCCTGCATGGGCCTGGGGCTGTAGGTCCGGCCCCCATCCGCGCTGTAGGCTACCGTCCAGCGTGAGCTGTTCGGGGTCACGCCTCCGCTGAAGACCGTTTCGCGCGGAATGGGAATGCCCACGGTCACCTGCGCGATGGTCTGGCCCCGGACGTTACGCACCGTGACCTGCTCTCGCAGAATGTCGCCGGCCTGCACGGCACTGGGACTCTGAATGAACTGCTCGGCGCGCACGCCGTTCTGGACGCTGACCTTTACCAGGTCCTGCGCCATCACGAAGCTCACGCCGTTCCTGATGACTGGCGCCGGTTCGGACGGCCCCTGGGCCAGCGCCGAAGCCGCCAGCAGGGCGGCCAGCAGCGCAGGACGCAGGACGCGAGGGGTGAGCCTCATGCCGGCGTCAGACGCCCAGTCGCCCGGTCAGCGCCTTCTCGGTGGGCGTGCCGGTGGCGCCGTCAAAGGCGTCGATTTCCTCGATGAAGCGGTCAAACAGGTAGCGGCTGTCGTGCGGCCCCGGTGAGGCCTCGGGGTGGTACTGCACGCTGAAGACCGGGTAACGGCTGTGGGCCATGCCCTCCAGCGTGCCGTCGTTGAGGTTGATGTGGGTGGCCACGAAGGCCCCGTTGGGAATGCTGTCCAGGTCCACCGCGTACCCGTGGTTCTGGGCGGTGATCTCCACGTTGCCGGTCAGCAGGTTCTTGACCGGCTGGTTGCCGCCCCGGTGGCCGAACTTCATCTTGAAGGTCTGGCCGCCTGCCGCCAGCCCCAGAATCTGGTGGCCCAGACAGATGCCGAAGGTGGGCAGCAGGCCCATCAGTTCCCAGGCGGTCTTGTGGGCATATTCCAGCGGGGCCGGGTCGCCGGGGCCGTTGCTGAGGAACAACCCATGCGGTTGCAGCGCCATCACCTGCGCCGGGGTGGTGTGCGCCGGGACCACGATGGGCTCGATGCCCACCTCCGAGAGCCGCTCGATGATGGTGTGCTTGATACCGAAGTCCATTAAAACCACGCGCTTGCCGTGCCGCAGCGTGGGAAAGGCGTAGGGCAGGGCGGTGGTCACGTCCTTGGTCATGTCGTGGCCGTCGATGTCCTGATGGTCCAGGGCACGCTGCACGTAGACCTGCTCCTCGGCCGGAGAGAACTCGCCGTAGGCGTCCTCGGGGTGGGTGTACGAGCGGTGGGCGATCACGCCCTTGACCACGCCGCCGGTGCGCAGGCGGCGCACCAGGGCGCGGGTGTCGATGCCCTGGATGCTCACCACGCCGTACTGCTGCATAAATGCTTCGAGGGACTGCTGGGCGCGGTAGTTGCTGTACTCGCCGGAAAATTCGCGCGAGATGAAGCCGCGCACGTAGGGCTTGTTGCTCTCCATGTCGTAGATCGCCACGCCGTAGTTGCCCACATGCGGGTATGTAATGGTCACGATCTGCCCGTTGTAGCTGGGATCGGTCATGATTTCCTGGTATCCGGTCATGGAGGTGTTGAACACCACCTCGCCCACGGTTTCGCCCCGGTGGCCGAAAGCGTAACCCCGGTACACCGTTCCGTCTTCCAGCGCCAGAATCGCGCGTTCTTTTCTGATCATGGTTCTCCCCTCCATCTGCGCCTCACAGGACGCACTTCATGGCGTATGCAGAGCGTGGTGTGTAGCGTAGGGCACGCAGCGCGGCCCCTGGCCCGGTTGCCTATTATCCACGCCTGGCGCTCTTCCGCGCCCGCCCCGGCTCACGTTCTGCCGGGGCGGGCGCGGAAGGGCGCAGGTTACCAGCGGTACCGCACGCTGGTTTTGCCGGCGATCACGTTGCCCTGCACGGCGCTCTGCACAGTGTGGCCGTCGTAGCGGTTGATCAGGTCGGCCATCAGGTCGCTGACGCCGCCGATCATGCCCGACATCATCTCGCCGTCGTCCATCTCGCCATCCTCAGCCGTCATATCCGCGTCCGCGCCGTCTGGCTCCACAGCGTCGGCGATGTCCCCGTCGTCTGCGCCCATGACGCTCAGGATGGCCCGCGACAGCTCCTGGCCGCTGAGGTCTGCGGGGTTGGGGGCGTAGATCCACCCGCCAGAAAACTTCGTGTTCAGCCCGGCGGCAAGAAAAGCCGCGTCCTGGGCCAGCGCCGGGGCAGCGTCGTCCACGGCGGCGTCCAGGGCCGTCTGGCTGAAGGCCGTGACGAGGTACCCGTCTCGGAAGGCGTAGACCATCTTCAGGTGGCCCAGCAGATCGTCCACCATCTTCAGGTGGCCCAGCAGATCGTCCACCATCTTCAGGCTGCCCGCCGCCGCGCCGCCTGCCGCTGCCGCCGCGCTCACCCCGCCGGGCATGACGCGGCCCATGTCGCCCAGCGCGTCGTCCCGGAGCAGCGTCTTCAGGCTGTCCGACGCGCCCGCAATGGCCGCGTTCACGCTGCTGACGTATTCAGGCATCTGCGCCCTGGCAGCGTCCATGTCCGCGACACGCCGGTAGGTCACGGTGTGGTTCAGGCCCGACAGCGGGTTGCTGGCGTCCAACCCCGCCTTGAGGCCGCCTGCCAGCGTGACCTGGGCGCACTCGTTGCCCAGGTAGCGGGCCGAGCGCTCCAGGTGACTGGCCAGCTGGCTGTCGGTCAGGAAGCCCAGCGGGTCAAACAGGTCCACGCGGGTCAGCCAGCGCCCCAGGTACGCGCCGGATTCGGGATGACACGCGGAGGCCACCACGCTCTCGGCGTCGGCAGGAATGACGTTTTGCACGGCGAAATCGGTGCTGCTGGTCAGGATGCGGTACAGCGGCTGGTCCCTGCCCTGCGCGTTGGCGGCGTGCGCGGAGGCGGCAGTCAGCCCCCCGGCGTTGGTGGTGAAGCCCGCCGCGTACTGCCCCAGCGTGTCCAGGGCGTCCACGAGGGGCGACAGCAGGCGCGGCAGCTTGATCGTCTTGCTCAGGGCGCCGCGAATCACCTTGGCGGTGGCCGAGAAGTTGAGAAACAACGACATCTCCTGCTGGCCCACCGCCCGCTGGGGCACGGTGTAGGCCACCGAATTCATCAGGCGGGGGGCCGCCTTGCCGCTCAGGCGGCCCAAGTAGCCCATCAGCAGGTCCTTGTCGGTGGAGACGTAGACCAGCCCGTTGGACATCCCCGCGAAGGCGCTGCCCTGCCGCGAGAAGGTGTAGTTGCCCACCCGGGCGCCTTTTTTTGGCTCCATCAGGTTGGAGAAGAATTCGCCCGACAGTCGGTCCACGCGCGAGACCGCCAGCAGTTCCGGCGAGAAGGTGCCGCCCGCGTTGCCTACCGAGAAGACGCCCGCCACGGCCTCCTGCCCCAGCGAGCCTTTCAGGATCTGCTGAAAGCCGCCGATCATCTGGCTGCCTTCCTCGTCCCCGGCCACGCTGCTGACCACCGAGATCAGCAGCCCGGCGAAGCGGTCGATGGCTCCGCCCGCATTCTTCGTTTCCAGGGTCAGCAACGCCCCGGCAGGCAGTTGTCCGGACAGGGACGCGGCGTGGGCGGTGGAGAACACGCCGCCCAGCAGGGCCATCAGGAGGAATGCGTTTCTCATGGGAACAGCATAAGCACCCTGAAGGGTGAGCGGATCAGCAATTGGGTGGAGGGAACATCCCGCCGGGACCCAACAAGTCGCGGTGCGGCCCTGGCCGGGGGCCACCTGTCTCACGGCAGCACGATCCTCGGCTCCGGCCCCCAGCCGCGTGCCAGACGCTGAACCTCACGCAGGGTCTGTTCCGCGTCCTGCCCGACGTCGTGTTTGCGGAAGGAGGTGGCCAGACTGTGGGCGTCGCGGCGCAGCAACGCCTGAAAGTTGGGGTTCTGGCGGGTGGTCAGTTGCGGAAAGTCAATGATAATCACGGTGTTCTCCCACCACAGCAGGTTGTAGGTGCTGTAGTCGCCGTGCGCGTAGCCCAGCCGCAGCAGATCGGCCAGGCCCTGCACGGCTTGTTGCCACGCGCTCCGGGCTTCCTCGGGGGTCAGGCGGGCGTCGCTCAGGCGCGGGGCCACCTGGTCCTCGGTGCCGATCAGGCGCATCAGCACGGCGGGGGTGGTGGCGTCGTAGTCGAAGGGGCTGGGACCGACCAGGGGCTCGGGCACGCTCAGTCCGGCCCGCCACAGCGCCCACAGGTGCGCGTACTCGGCACTGACCCAGCCGGCTTGCAGCATCTCCAGCCCCTTGCGGCTGCGGCTCTTCATGGCCCGCGCTGCGCGTTCGTCCAGAATGACCTGGCCCTCGCGGTACGCGGCGTCGTTCTTGAAACTGCGGGCTTCCAGTTCACGGTACAGCTTGACCAGCACGCTGCCGCGCGGGCCACGGGCCACATAGGCGGTGGCCTCCTTGCCGCTCTTGAGTTCGGCCACGATCCCGGTGATGTGCCCCAGATCGATCAGACGGCGAATGGTGTCGTCGGCGATCTGCTCCGGGTGTCCAGCGGTCAGGTCATCAAGCCTGCGGCGGCCCAGCAACTTCTTTTTTATGGACCGGCGGCGGCGCTCCGGCGCGGTATCTGCGTCCTCCAGCTCGGCCTCAATCCAGCGGGCGCTCATGGGTGCCTCTGGACGCTAGGCCAGGGTGTATCCGAGGTCAGGGGCGGCACTATGACGTGGTTCAGGACGTGGTTCAGCAAAATTACTCCGATTTGCGGGGAAGAGGATTTCGTTGCGTTGGGCCTTCGGAACATTGATCCTGTTGATTTCGGTCATAGGCGCACCTCCTTTTTCGGTGATGCGAGAAGCGTAGCAGGTCAAGGGCCACAGAGAGACGGCGCTAGGCCATCATGCCTAATAGGCACAACGAAGCCGCGCCCCCTGAAACGGTGGGGGCGCGACCTGCACTGACGCTGTTCTGGTCTATGGAACTGGGGAAGTCGAGGCTTCCTCCGGGCTGGACTGCGAACACACCATCGGCGCTCCCGTTCCGGTGTAAGCATAATACGTCAGAAGCGTAATCGTGTCAAGACTCTCTGTGTATGATGGTTGAGTATAAGCTGGACTGGATACCCAGTGTCTGCGTTCGATGGCGAAGATGATATCTATTCACCCAGCGCATATGCAGGAAGTGCGCCATCTGGCTTACCGGCAACATTCGCCCTAACCTGGCCGCAGGCTCAAGATGACGCCATGAGTGATGCCCACAAACACAGCGCAGCAGGCGGGTTCGCGGTACGCCCCTTCCAGAACGCCGATGCCGCTGCCGTCGCCCACCTCGTCACAGACAGCGTGCGCGGCTGCTGGGCGTAACGCGTGAGGATTTCGGCGAGCAGATGGGGTTCTTCGGGGCGGCAGGCTTCCGCAATGCCTGGCAGTCCTGGGGAGCGCATCTGGACCTGAGCGGTTTCGATTTCACGGCCTTTCAAAGGCTGGAAGAACGCCTCTTCCTGAAGGGATACGAGGTCGAGCAGCTTTCCAATGACGCGCCGGAGGCCGACTGGGCCACCCTATATGCCCTGCACGGGCGCGGGCTGGCCGACGCGCCGCGCAATCCCACCACCACGCCGGACCCCCTGAGCGCCGCCGATCTGCGCGAGATGATCGTGCGTCAGGAAACGGTTTTCGTGGGGCGCTGGCGCGGCGAGATCGTGGCCCTGACCCGGCTGACCCCTGACGGTAACGAGGTCGACAGCGAGGGCACGGTGACCCACCCGGACCACCGCGACCGTGGTCTGGCGACGCTGGTCAAGGCCCGCGCACTGGCCTGGGCCAGGACCGGGGGGTACACGCACGCCGGAACCGGCGGGACGGTGCTGAACCTGCCGCTGCTGCGCGTGAACACCCGGCTGGGCTACCGCGTGGAGCGCATGTGGGTGACCTGGGTGCGGGCGCTGAGGAAGCGGCCTGATGAGGAAGGGATGTGTGATAAATGTAGCGGCGGTCAGTAAGCCCCTCATCTAGGATACGGCCATGCCGGAGACCGCGCTGCGCGAACGCAGGCTCGAGGCCCTGCGCCGACAGGGATATCTGGTGCTGTGCGTGTGTTCGGTGGCGGTTCACGCGGCCATCGCCAGCGGAGAACTGCCGCAGGGCAACTGGCGGGCTGCGCTGGTGGCGGTCCTGAGTGCCGCGCTGCTGCCGGCCACGCTAAGCCGCCGGGTCTCGGCGCACCGGCTGGACATGCTGGTGGTGTGGTGCGCGAACATTGGGGCCAGTTGCTTTCTGTGGGACTTCGCCGCGCGTGGTCTGACCCTGGGCGCACGGGAATCGCTGACCGTGCCACTGTTTTTCGTGATCTGGTTCGGCCTGCTGCCTCTGAAACAGGCCGCCGTGCGCGGCGGCGTGCTGTACGCGGCGCTGATCCTGCTGGTCCTGTAGCAGGGGATGGGCGACCCGGTGCCGCTGCTGTACACGGGTTTTCTGCTGTTCCTGATCGGGCAGATGACTGTGGCCGGGCGGCAGATTCAGCAGGAACTGTCGCGCACGGCGCTGTACGCGGACCTGGCCCTGACCGACCCGCTGACCGGGCTGCCCAACCGCCGCTCGCTGGAACGGCGGCTTGAGGCCCACTACGTCGGTCAGGTGAGGGCGCCACGGACTGGAGCACGGACTGGACCTCCTGCGTCGCCCCTCGGGGTGCTGATGATCGACATCGATCTGTTCAAGCAGGTCAACGACACCCACGGCCACGAGGTGGGCGACCGGGTGCTGGTGGCGCTGGGGCAGACGCTGCGGTCGTGCGCCCGGGCAGGTGATCTGGTGTCACGCTGGGGCGGCGAGGAATTCCTGCTGCTCGCACCGGGAGACCGCGCCCGCCTGACGCGGATCGGCGGGCGCATTCAGCAGGCGCTGGCCGGGCAGGCGTGGCCGGAGACCCTGCCGCGCGTTACCGTCAGCATCGGCGCGGCCCTGTCGGAAGAATCCAGCGACGCGGCGGGGCTGCTGGATCTGGCAGACCGCCGCCTGTACCGGGCCAAACACACGGGCCGCGCCCGGATGAACATGGACCCCGCCGAGACCCTGCACGGTACCGACGGCCTTCACACAAAAAGTGGACGGGCAGGTAGTCACGCCCCCGCAGGGCTCACCCATCGGCCACCGGCAGTGGAGCTGACCGCCTCCAGCTAGCCCCGTGCCGCGCCAGACCACCGCTCCCAGGCCAGCCCTCAGTGGAGTCCGGGAACCCGCGCCGGGTCTTGCCCGTGGGGGCCGCCGGGGGACAATTCAGCCCCCACGGGTGGCCTAGACTGCGCCTGTCTCCAGCAGACGGCCCTCTTTGCTGGCCGCTGCCTTCTCATTCACAAGGAGTTGCCCTATGCCCCAGACCACTTCCCGCCGGACGCTGATCGGCGCGGTCCTCTTGATGACCCTGGGCCTGCCCGGCCTTGCCCAGCACGCAGCCCACCCCATGACCACCACCCCGGCAGCGGGCAAGGCCAGCGCCGCCAGTGCCAGAGCCGGCACGCTGCCGCTGAAGGCCGAGAACGCCACCGTGGTGGCGGTCCCGCCGATGATCAAGGAAACCAGCGTCTTCGGCACACTGACGAATACAGGCAAGACCCCGGTGGTGCTGAGTGGTGTGTCGGCGTCCGTGGCCGACCACGGCATGCTGATGGTGACGCGCAAGGCGTCCGGCGGGATGCAGGGCATGAGCGTGGCCAGGACCCTGACCGTGCCCGCCGGGGGCAGGCTGGTCCTGAGCGACACCGGCGATCACCTGATGCTGATGAAGCTCAAGCGGCCCCTGCGGGTGGGCGAGACGCTGACCCTGATCCTGAGCGCCATGGACGGACGAACCTTTACCTTCCAGGCCGCTGTCAGGAAGCCCTGAGCGTATGACCGAACTGCCCCTCTCCCCCAACACCCAGAGCCCCGAACTTCAGAGCGCTCCGGTCGGGCGCCCGTGGTACGTCTCGGCGCTGCTGGCGGTGGTGGCCGTGGCGCTGCTGCTGGGCGCGGCCTGGCTGTTCGCGCGCATCAAGAGTCCATTTCCCTTCTACGGCACGGCCTACGGTTCCAACACGGCGGCGGCAGGTTTTTCCGGCACCAATCAGGACGGCCAGCCCTACGCCTTCGTGCCGGGACAGGACGGCAAGGTCACGGCGCTGTTCTTCGGCTTCACGCACTGCCCCAACATCTGCCCGCTGACGCTGGCCTACCTGGACCGGGTCAAGGCGGCGCTGCCCGCAGAAGACCGGGACCGCTTTCAGACCGTGCTGGTCAGTGTGGACCCGGCCCGCGACACCCCGGAGCGCCTCAAGGAATACGTGGAGTATTTCGGCAAGGCCACCGGCATCCGTATCCCGGAACCCGCCCTGACCGGGGTGGCCCGCGATTACGGCGTGGGCTACCAGCGGGCCGAGGTCAAGGGCGCGGACTACCAGATGAACCACACCACCGCCACGTACCTGATCGACAGCGAAGGCAGGCTGCGGGTGCTGTGGGACTACACCCAGTTGCCCCAGGTGGAGCGCGTGGTGGCCGACGTGCGCCACGTGCTGGCGACTGCCCGATGAGGACCCGACTGTGAGACAAGTACCGTGAGGACCCCCACCCCCATCAACCTCGATCCCACGCTGCTGGATCTGCTGATCCCGGCCCCTGACCTGCTGTTTCTGGTGCCCACGCTGCTGGTCACGGCGTTCTACCTGTGGCGTCTGTTTCTGGCCTGCCGTACCCCTGAAGGCCGCGCCCGCTGGCCGGTCTGGCGGGCGGTGATGTTCGGGCTGGGCATCCTGCTGCTGCTCATCACCACCCAGAGCCGCGCGGCCACCATGACCGGCAGCAGCATGGCGCTCTACATGGGCCGCCTGATGCTGCTGGCCGAGATCGTGCCGCCGCTGCTGGTGCTGGGCATTCCACGGGGGGTGAAAATCCGTGCGCGCGGCGCAGCGGCCCGGACGCTGGGTGTGCTGCTTGATCCGTGGGTGGCGCTGGCCGTGTGGTCGGCGGTGATCATCTTCTGGAACGTGCCGGCGGGGTTCAATGCCAGCGTGGTGACCAACACCGCCGCCGCCCTGCTGCCCGCGCTGTACCTGCTGAGCAGCCTGATGGTCTGGAGCGTGATCCTGCGCCCCCTGCCGGGCGTGCAGCCCGCCAGCATGGGCTCACGCGGGGGCTTCGGCCTGCTGGCCGCCATTCCCATGATGGCCGTCGCGTCGGTGTGGCTGTACGCACCCAACGTGCTGTACACCCCCTACGTGAACGCGCTGTGCCTGTGGAACCTCTCGCCACTGCAAAACCAGCAGCTGTCCGGCTGGATCATGATGCTGGCCGGGATTCCCGCACTGGCGCTGGCCTTTATCCAGCTGTTTCAGTGGCTGGTGGAGCTGAGCGGGGGCAACGAGGCCGCGCCGCCCACCTGAAGCCTGTCAGAGTACCTGAACCAGCCTGCCCTCTCCCCCATCCGTCAATCGATTGGATGGGGATGTTGATGATGGAAACCCTGTTGTTTAGCCGGCCAATGCGCTGTCATCGGCCCGCGCCCGCAGCCATTCCAGCGCCGCCTCACCGGCCCCCAGGACCGAGATGTGGCCGTCTTCCGGGCAGCACCACAGTTCCGAGGTGGGCAGATGGGCCAGCAGCCACTCGCCGTGGGCCTCCGGCACCACCCGGTCCTGTCCACCGTGCAGCAGCAGGACCGGCGCGCCGATCTGCGACGGCTCAAAGCCCCACGGCGCGACGTAGGCCAGATCGTCGGCGATCAGCCCGCCGGGACCCTGCGCCGTCGCTGGCCCCACCACACGGTGCAGCCACCCCCACGGGCCGGAGAGGGCGGCGTAGTCGGCGGGGGTAAAAGTGTCGGGATCAAAGGCCGGTTCGGACGCCTCGTAGGCCTCCTTGACCGCGCGCCCCGCAGCAGCGACCCGCAGCGACACCGCGCCCGACGGCGTCATGCCCCCGAAGTAATCCAGCCCAGCGGCCCCGTACGGCGCCAACCCGGCCCCGCTGACCACCCCCAGCACCCGCTCCGGCAGCAGCGCGGCGCAGGCCAGCGCGTGCGGGCCGCCGCCCGAATGGCCCATCACCGCGAACTCAGCGATGCCCAGCGCGTCGGCGATCTGCTCGACGTCACCTGCCGCCGAGGCCACATTCCGGTCCGGCAGCGCGGAGGAGCCGCCGTAGCCGGGCCGGTCATGCGACACCCAGCGGATGTTCAGGCGTCTGGCCGCCCCAAACAGCGGCTCGGGGGGCGCACCGATATTGGGCGTGCCGTGATGCCAGAACACGGCCAGTGGGTCAGTCAGCCCCTCCGTGCCCGTGTCGTAGACATGCAGGGTGCGGCCATCTTTCAGGGTCAGGTCCGTTTCGATCATCGGGAAACCTCCTGGTGTGCAGGACAATTCTACATGCCCGGTTCTGCTGCAGGACAAACCGGTCTGGACCACTATTACCTTGATTCTGCTGGATGCGGTGGCCCGGCGCTATCCTTCCGGCATGTCTCAAGCGGCCCCGCACCACAAAACCCTGGCCCCCGCGGCCCAATCCCAAACGGCCCCGCCCTACGCGGTGGTGATTGGCCTGGAAGTTCACCTGCAACTGCGGACGCGCAGCAAGATTTTCAGCGACTGTCCTGCCGACTACCACGGCGCGGCCCCCAACACCTTCACCGATCCCCTGACGCTTGGGCTGCCCGGCACGCTGCCCACCCTAAACCGCGAGGCGGTGGAGCTGGGGATCATGTTTGGCCTGGGCCTGAACTGCGATGTGTCGGGCTTCACGCAGTTTCACCGCAAGAACTACTTCTACCCCGACGCCCCCAAGAACTTTCAGCTGTCGCAGTATGACCGCCCGATTGCGCGGGACGGGTATCTGGACATTGGTGGCACGCGCATCCGCATCAAGCGCGCCCACCTGGAAGACGACGCCGGCAAGCTGATGCACCCGCTGTACGCGCCGTACAGCCTGCTGGACCTGAACCGCGCCGGAACGCCGCTGATCGAGATGGTCACCGAGGCCGACATCACGGGTGCCGAACAGGCCCGCGCCTTTCTGGAAACCGTGCAGGCCATCGCGCAGGCGCTGGGCGTGTCCGACGCCACGCCGGAAGAGGGCAAGATGCGCTGCGACGTGAACCTCAGCATCCACCGGCCCGGCGAGCCGTGGGGCACCAAGTGCGAGGTCAAGAACCTCAACTCGTTCCGCAGCGTGGAGCGGGCCATCGAGTACGAGACGCTGCGGCAGGCCCGCGTGCTGGAGGCGGGCGGGCGCATCACGCAGGACACGCTGGGCTGGGACGAGGGCGGCGGCAAGACCTTTGTCATGCGGACCAAGGAGGGCGAGGCCGACTACCGCTACTTCCCGGAACCGGACCTGCCTCCGCTGGACATCACCCCGGAATGGATCGAGCAGGTACGCGCACGGATGCCCGAATTGCCCGCGCAGAAGCTGGAGCGTTATCTGGCGGCGGGCGTGCGCGGGAACGACGCGGCGACGCTGAGCCTGAACGTGGGCGTGTCACGCTTCTACGACGCGGCGCTGGGGGCCGGGGCAGACGCCCAGAAGCTTGCCAACTGGCTGCTGACCGAGGTGGCAGGCGCACTGGCCGCGTCTGAGCAGAGTCTGGCCCAGTCGGCCCTGCAACCGGCCCACCTCGCGTCCCTGGTGCGGCTGATCGACGCCGGGACCATCAGCGGCAAGATCGCCAAGGACCTGCTGCCCGACGTGCTGGCCGGCCACGATCCCGCCGCGCTGGTGCAGCAGCGCGGCCTGAGCGTGGTCACCGACACCGGCGCCATTGACGCGGCCATCGACGCCGCCATGGGAGCGGACCCGGCCACCGTGGCCAAGGTACGCGCCGGCAACGCCAAGGCCATGAACGCGCTGTTCGGCCCGGTGATGAAGGCGATGGGCGGCAAGGCCAAGCCGGAAGTGGTGCGCGAACGCCTGACCCACAAGCTGGGCCTGTGAGCCTGGGCGCGTGAGGCTCCCGCTTCCGGCAGCGCGGTTGCGGCCGCTGGCGCTGGGTTTCCTGTGGGCGCAGGTGGTGGCGGTGTTCGGCACGGTGGCCTTTGCGCTGTGGCAGGGGCAGTTCGGGCCGCAGGGCTGGATCAACGCCTTCGACGCCTTTCTGGCCGCCCTGGTGCTGACGTGGTGGACGCTGGTGTTCACCCGGCTGAGTGCCGGGCAGGCCACCGCGCCGCAGGACGGCACCCTGCGGGCGCTGGCCCTGGCCTTTCCCTGGCTGACCTCGTTCCGGGCCGCCCTGTGGGGCCTGACCCTGCTGGGCGTGCTGACCGGCGGCGCCCCCGAGGCCAACACGCTGGCCCTGACCGCGTTGATGACCGTGTGGGGCGCGGCGATCCTGGCCAGCAACGCGGTCAACGGCTCGCTGGTGCGCCTGGCCCCGGACCCCGGCGACCCGGCGGGCGCCCGGCGGCTGATGGACTGGTTGAACCTCTCGGCGGCGCTGGCCCTGGGCATGACGGTGCTGAACGTGGTGCCCATCGCGGGCTTTTCCGGAAACGTCACGCTGGCTGCCCAGACGGTGTACGGGCTGGTGGGCGTGCTGGACGTGACCGCCACCGTGCTGGCCCTGTGGGTGCTGCTGGCCCGGCGCGGGCCGGTGAAGGACAGTTCAGTCAAAGACAGCTAGCAGGCCGGTATATAGGCCGTGTGCTCAGCCGCCTGGAGCGTCTCCCGGAATGTCGGGCGTCAGGCCCAGGCGCAGCAGGTAGCGTTCCGGGCCGCGCCGGGCCGCGTAACGGGCGTGCAGTTCGCTCAGCTCACGCTGCAGGGCCTTGGCGTCGGCCGGAGTCAGGTGCAGGGTGTCGGGGATCAGCAGCAGGGCCGGGCGGTCCCGGCGCAGCAGCTCGGCGGAGCGGAACGCCCCGGCCGTGGGGGTCACGTCAACGGTGACCTCGCCGCCCTCCACAAAGACGCGCAGGCCGACGTCACGTTCGTCGCTGACCAGCGGCGCGGCGGCCTGCACCACGGCGTGCAGGAAGCGGGCCGTGAAGTCGCGCTCCTGCACGCCGACAAGCTCCTCCGGGGAACCCAGCGGGGTGGCGTGGTACGGCACCAGATACGCCTGCGAACTGGCGCGGTAGTGCCGGATCGGGCGGCCCCGGCGTCCCTCCTGCCGGGTCTCCCGGACCAGCCCCAGCCGCAGCAGACGGCGCACGCGGTGATGTGTGGCGTTCAGCGGCAGGTGCAGCGAGGCGGCCAGCGGCGCCACCGCCCACTCGCCGGTCATCAGGGCCGACAGCACCGGCAGGTCACGGCCCGACAGAAACACCTTCACGGCGTCCGGATCGGTCACCTGCTGCCAGAACAGGGGCATGGGCCAGCCTACTCGATTCGGGCGCTTGAGCGTCGAGTAGCAGACGGCGCACGCTGGAGCATGACAATTTCCGAGCCCATGAGTGAGGCCCGCGCCGCCGCTGTCGGCAGCGCCATCAACGGCCTGTGGAACCCGCAGGCCGTTGCCGATCCGTACCCCGGCTACGAGCGGGTGCGGGCGCTGGGCGAGGGCGGCGTGCTGGAGGCGCAGTTTCCCGACTGGCAGGCGTTGTTCCTGACCGGACACGCGGCCTGCTCGGCGGTGCTGCGCTCGCCCGCCGCACTGAGCGGCAACGGCATGCAGAACCTGAGCAGCGAGGCGTCCGAGGGCGTGCGCCTGCTGAGGTCCATGATGCTGTTTCACAACGGACAGTCCCACCAGCGGCTGCGCGGGCTGGTCAGCGCGGCCTTCACGCCCAGGGTGGTGGAAGAACAGCGCGAGCTGGTGCGCTCGCTGCTGAACACGCTGCTGGACGACCTGGCGGCGCGTGGGGGCGGCGATATGGTGGCGGACCTGTCCAACCCGCTGCCCGCCCGCGTGATCATGGGCATGCTGGGCCTGGGGGGAGATGACGAGGCCCGCTTCGTGGGCTGGACCCAGAGCGTGGCCGAGCTGATCGGCGGCATGAACCAGTCTCCTGAACTGATGGCCCGTATCGACGCCGACGCCCGCGAGATGCGCGCCTTCTTTCAGGATCTGGCCGAGGAACTGCGCGCCCACCCGCAGCCGGGCCTGCTGAGCGCCATGAGCGCCGCCCAGGACTCAACCGCTCAGCACGGCGGCGAACGCCTCAGCGGCGACGAGCTGCTGTCCAACGCCGTGCTGCTGCTGGCCGCCGGGCACGAGACCACCAGCAACCTGATTCCCGGCGGCCTGCTGGAACTCTCGCGTCAGCCAGACGCCTGGGCGGCACTGGTGGAGCATCCCCGCCACCCCAATGTGGCCGACGAACTGCTGCGCGTGGTCTCGCCGGTGCAGTTCGATGGCCGCACCCTGGGCGCAGACGTGAGCGTGGGCGAAAGAAGGCTGCCCGGCGGCATCCTCGCGCAGCTGATGCTGGGGGCCGCCAACCGGGACCCGGAGGTGTTTGCCGATCCTGACCGCATTGATTGGCAGCGCCCGAACAGTGGCCGCCATCTGGCCTTTGCCGCCGGGCCACACTACTGCCTGGGGGCCAGTCTGGCGCGGCTGGAAATCAGCGAGACATTCGCCGCCATCGCCACGCGCTTTCCCAGGCTGCGCGTCACCGATCCCCACCCGCCGTTCAAACCCAATCCGGTGCTGCGGGGTGTGCAGCGGCTGGACGTGGCGGTGGGCTAAAAAGCCTGCTGGGACCGCACCGGCGGGCACACCCCCACCCACCACTGCAGCTTGTCAATGCCGCGTGTCCAGCTATTCCGGCAGGTTACTGACGCGCCCCCGGACGGACGTTAGACTGCCCGCATGACCAAACAGATGGATTTTGACGTCCTGGTAATCGGCGCTGGCCCCGGCGGCTACCACGCGGCCATCCGCGCCGCACAGCTGGGCCTGAAAGTCGCCTGCGCCGAGCGCGAGTACCTGGGCGGCGTGTGCCTGAACGTGGGCTGCATCCCCACCAAGGCCATGCTGCACGCGGGTGAGCAGATCGCCGCCGCCCGCCACGCCGCCGACTTCGGTCTGACCTTCGGCGAGCAGAACCTCAACATCGCCAAGCTCAACGGCTGGAAGGACGGCATCGTCAAGAAACTGACCGGCGGCGTGGGCGCGCTGTTCAAGGCCAACAAGGTCACGCACCTGATCGGCGAGGCCAGCTTCGTGGACCCCCACACCGTCAAGGTGGGCGACAAGACCTACACCGCCTCCAACTTCATCATTGCCACCGGATCTGAGCCGGCCAAGCTGCCGGGGCTGGACGTGGACCAGCAGGTCATCGTGGACAGCACCGGCGCCTTGGTGATGCCCGATCCGGTGCCGGCGCGGATGCTGTGCGTGGGCGGCGGCGTGATCGGCTTCGAGTTCTCGCACGTGTACAACAACATGGGCAGCAAGGTCAAGGTCATCGAGTTCCTGCCCAACATCATCCCCGGAGCGGACGCCGATGCGGTCAAGGAATTCGCCAAGATCATGAAGAAGCAGGGCATCGAGATTGCCACCGAGACCAAGGCGAACCGGGCCGAGAAGAAGAACGACGGCGTGCATGTGGAGCTGGAAAACGTCAAGACTGGCGAGAAAACCACCGAGGTGTTTGACCGCGTGCTGGTGGCCGTGGGCCGCCGCCCGCGCACCGATGGCCTGAACCTCCAGGCGACAGGGGCCACCGTCACGGACCGCGGTTTTGTTCCTGCCAACACCCGCCAGCAGACCAACGTGCCGCACATCTACAGCATCGGCGACGTGGCCGGCAACCCCATGCTGGCGCACAAGGCCATGAAAGAGGGGCTGGTGGCTGCCGAGGTGATTGCCGGCAAACCCGCCGAGCAGGACGCCGTCGCCATTCCCGGCGTGGTCTACACCAGCCCCGAACTGGCCTGGGTGGGCCTGACCGAGCAGGAGGCCAGGGACAAGGGCTATGAGGTCAAGACCGGCGTGTTCCCCATGAGTGCGTCGGGCCGCGCCATGACGCTGCAAGCCACCGACGGCTTCGTGAAGATGGTGGTGGAAAAGGACACAGATCTGCTGCTGGGCGTGCACATCGTGGGGCCGCACGCCTCTGATCTGCTGGGCGAGGCCGGGCTGGCCCTGGAAATGGCTGCCACCGCCAGCGACATCGCCCTGACCATTCACGCGCACCCCACCCTGGGCGAGGCCGTGCTGGAAGCGGCGGAGGCCGTGCACAAGCAGGCCATCCACATCATGAACCGCTAACCGCCGCCCACCGGGCCGAGCGTAGCGAGAAACGAGAGAACCCCCAGGCTGCCCTGGGGGTTTTTACTGCATTGGCTTACCGGTGAATCCCTGCCTACCCCAGGTACGCCACCAGCAGGTCCACCCCGGAGCGTAGGTCGTCCACGTGCACGGCCTCCACGACGCTGTGGATGTAGCGCGTCGGCAGACTGAGGGTCAGCGTGGGCACCCCGGTCCGGCTGCGCTGGATGGCCGCGCCGTCGGTGCCGCCCTGGGCCAGCACCTCCATCTGAGCGCGGATGCCCTGGCTCTCGGCCAGATCGTAGAACTCGTCCACCAGGCTGCGGGTGGAGATCATGCTGGAATCGAACACCTTGATGCCGATGCCCTCGCCCATGCGCGTGACCGCCTCGTCGGGGCCGACGCCGGGGGTGTCCACCGCCAGGGTCACGTCCAGGCCGATGCCCACCGTGGGTTCGACGCCGTAGGCGGCAGTGTGCGCCCCGCGCAGACCGACTTCCTCCTGAACCGAGAAGACGGCGATCAGGTCATGCTTGGGCGGCGTCTTGCGGAAGTGGCGCAGGGTTTCGAGCAGCATGAAGACGGAGGCGCGGTCATCCATCGCCTTGCCGCAGACCAGCGAGCCGACGCGGCGGGCGACGTGGTCCAGCGTCACCATGTCGCCCACGCGCACGCGCCGCCTGACCTCCTCAGCGTCCAGGCCCAGGTCAATAAAGAATTCCCGGACCTCAGGAATCTTCTTGCGTTCCTCGGGGCTGGCGATGTGCACCGGCTTGCCACCGGGGGTCAGGATGCCCGGCAGCGTGCCGCCGCGCGCATGCACGGTCACGTCCCGCGCAAACAGGTTGCGGGTGTCGAAGCCGCCCAGCGCCTGCACGCGCAGGAAGCCCTTGTCGTCAATGAAACGCACCAGAAAGCCGATCTCGTCCATGTGGGCGCTGACCATCACGCGCTCGCGCCCCTCTTTCTTCTTGCCGCCCTTGCCGCTGCCGGTGCGGGTGGCAATCACGTTGCCCATGGCGTCCACGCGCACGTCGTCGGCCAGCCCGTCAAGTTCGGACAGCACGAAGTCGCGCACGGCGTCCTCCTGGCCGGGCACGCCGGGCAGGTTGGACAGGTGCATCAGTACGTCCAGCCTCAGCTCCGAGTCGGAGGACATGGGCGCTGCGCTGGAAACAGTCTTGGATTTTGCCATGGGGCTCAGGGTAAGCCCTCCACGGGTTTCGCCGGGGAAGGCGCGTCTTGAGGTTCGCTTTCGCTGGACACCGGTTTGCTCAGGGCTGGGGCCGGAGGCCTGGGCCGCAGGTCCGTGCCGTTGAACTGCCCCTGCGCCTCGGCCAGCCCCTGCGCCGCCCAGACCTCTACCGCGTTCGCACCCAGGCGCACCAGTTCGGCCAGGGTGGCGGCCTCGTCGGGGTGCCACTTGCTCAGCACCCAGTCGGCCGGATCGCGGCCCGCGGGCGGGCGAGAAATGCCGATCTTGAGCCGCGCGAAGCTCTCCGAACCCAGCAGGCGAATGATGTCGCGCACTCCGTTCTGCCCGCCGTGCCGCCCGCCCAGCCGGAACTTGAGCAGGCCGAAAGGACTGTCCAGGTCATCTTGCACTGCCAGCAGGGCATTCAGCTCCAGCTTGTAGAACGAGAACAGCGGGGCCACCGCCTTGCCCGATGCGTTCATGAACGTTTGCGGCTTGACCAGCAGCACCTTCTCGCCCGGAGCAGGGCCAATTCTGACCTCGCAGACCTCCGCATCCTTCCCCTTGAGCCACGTTGCCCCGGCGCGGCGGGCCACCTCGTCCACCACCAGCCAGCCCACGTTGTGGCGGGTCTGGGCGTACTTGAGGCCGGGGTTGCCCAGCCCGACAACCAGCTTCACCACGAACCCGGCATCAGGCTTCCAGACTGCCGAGCACTTCGCGCCACTTCGCTTCGGTCTCGCGCACGCGCAGGTCGCCCTTTGCGCGGGTGTACCCGGCACGGAAGTCGGCAAAGCGGGTGTCGCTGTCCGAGAACAGCAGGCCCAGCGCGGCGCGGACGTCCGTGACGTTCTGCCCGGTCAGGGTCCTGTCCCTGGCGTCCAGCACCTCGTCCAGCGTGGCCATCAGGCCCGAGAGCGGGCGCAGCCACTGGAAGTCCGGGTGGTTCATCACCAGCGAGTACAGCTCAAACGGGCTGCCCACCGGGCCGTGCAGGAATTCGTATTCGCCCTTGGCAAAATCCAGCAGCGCCGAGTGAAAATGGCGCAGCGCCGGAACCAGGGCGTCGAGGCGGGCGCGGATGGAGGCGTCGGTCATGGGCCAAGGGTAGCAAGCGGGATGAGGGCCGCCCGTTTGCAGAACGTAGAGACATGGCCTGGAGAGTAAGGTGCCGCGCGCCGTTTCTGCCGCCTACCAGCCCATGGTTCCCGGGCCGCCCTTGAACGGCCCCACCACATCCGGGGTGATCCAGCCGCCGTAGAAGTTGCCTGGCTGCGGGGAGACCGTCTCGCCGTTCACGCAGCATCTGTCCATGCGGCCCGGATAGACGGCAATGAATCCGGCCATGTCGCGGAAGGCGGGGGTGGGATCGTCGTAGCTCCAGCCGGCCGCCTCCGCCACCTTCCCCCCGGCCGAGAGCGTCCAGTACGTCGCCGCACCCTTGAATTCGCAGACGCTGCGGCCCGGCGCAGCGCTCAGGACCCCCGGCGCGAAGGCCCCGGGCGGCAGATAATAGCCCGGCGGGTGGCTGGTCTCCAGCACCCGGAACGCCCCGGTGGTGTCGGCGATCTTCTGGCCGCCCAGCCAGATCTCCAGACGTTTGTGGGTGCGCTCCAGCCGGGGCGGGCGCGGATACTCCCACACGCTCTCCTGGCCGGCACGCGGCGTCTCGGGTCTTGGCCTGGCATGAAACATGGGGCCAGCATCGCGTGAACACGCACGGGGCGCTGTCGGGCAGCACACCAAGCGCGCACCCGCTTGCTACCCTGCACCATGACCACAAGCCTTCCCACGGCGGAGCAGCTCGGGGCGCTGCAGCGGGCCGTCAATCTGGCCGAGATCGAGGCGCTGGGCCGCGCCCGGCTGGACCAGAACGCCCTGGACTACTACGCCAGCGGCGCGAACGACGGCCACACGCTGCGCGCCAACCGCGAGGACTTCTCGCGCCTCCAGCTGCGCCCGCGCATGCTGGTGGACGTGTCGGGGGTAGACACCCGGACCTCGGTGCTGGGCCTGCCGCTGGACTTTCCGGTGGGCATCGCCCCCAGCGCCTTTCACGGGCTCGCGCATCCGGACGCCGAACTCGCCACGGCGCGGGCCGCCGCCGGAATGGGCAGCGTGATGACCCTCAGCACCTTTTCCAACACGCCGATTGACGGGGTGGGACAGGCCGCCGCCGGACGGCTGTGGTTTCAGCTGTACCTGCTGGCCGACCGCGAGCTGAGCCGCGAGATCATCGCACAGGCCGAGGCGTGCGGGGCGCGGGCGCTGGTGTTTACGGTGGACGCGCCGTACCTGGGCCGCCGCGAGACCAACGAGCGCCGCCGCTTTGCCCTGCCCCCGCACCTGAGCGCCCCCAACGTCGCCAGCCGCGAGACGCTGGCGGGAGTGGAGACCGACACCGGCTCGCAGCTGACCAACTACTTCCAGAATCTGGTGGACAAGACCTTCACCTGGGATGACCTGGGCTGGCTGCGGGCGCAAACGCACCTGCCGATTGTGCTGAAGGGCATCCTGACCGCCGAGGACGCTGAACTGGCCGTGCAGCACGGCTGCCACGTCTGGGTCAGCAACCACGGCGGGCGGCAGCTGGACACCGCCATCAGCAGCATTGCCGCGCTGCCCGAGATTGCCGACGCGGTGGCGGGCCGCGTAGAACTCTACCTGGACGGCGGCGTCACGCGCGGCACGGACGTCCTCAAGGCGCTGGCACTGGGGGCACGGGCGGTGTTTCTGGGCCGCCCCGCGCTGTGGGGGCTGGCGGCGGGCGGCGAGGCCGGCGTGCGCCGGGTGCTGGAGCTGCTGCGAGACGAGGTGCGGCTGGCCCTGGCCCTGAGCGGCCGGCAGAATCTGGCGGGGGTAGGGCGCGACCTGCTGAGGCGCTAGGGCCGCCCCCGCCCACCTTCAGGGGCCGCCGAGCCGGGGCAACACCCAGGACGCCGCCTATCTTTGGGCGCTGCCCCGGCTTAGCCTGAAGCCCATGCCCACCCCAGCCCCCCAGTCCCAGGAGGAACTCAAGTCTGCCCGCCTGACCACCCTGGGGTATCTGGACGCGCTGCTGGACGGACCCATGATTGTCCTGAGCTTTGTGTGGCTGGGGCTGCTGGTGCTGGACCTGGTGCAGGGCCTGTCACCGTTTTTCCAGGGCGTCAGCAACGTGATCTGGGGACTGTTCGTGCTGGATTTCGGGCTGTCCATCACGCTGGCCCCCGACAAGTCGGACTATCTGCGGCGCAACTGGCTGACCGCGCTGAGCCTGCTGCTGCCCGCGCTGCGGATTCTGCGGGCCTTCCGGGGCCTCCGGGCGCTGCGCGTCCTGCGGGCCACCCGCGGCACCAATCTGCTGCGAATCCTGACCACCCTGAACCGGGGGCTGCGGACCCTGCAGCGCACGCTGCGCCGCCGGGGACTGGGCTTCGTGCTGGGGGCAACCGCGCTGGTGGCGCTGGCCGGGGCGGCGGGCATGGCGTCGTTCGAGGCGGAGCAGGGCGGCGCCCCGCAGGGCTTCGTGCAGTGGCTGTACTGGGTGGGCATGCTGCTCACCAGCCTGGGATCGGACTACTGGCCGGTCACGGGCGAGGGCCGCACCCTGACCTTCCTGCTGGCGCTGTACGGCTTCGCGGTCTTCGGCTACATTACGGCGGCGCTGGCCAGTCTGTTCGTGGGGGTGGACCAGAGCACGCTGCCCGACGACGACGAGGTCAACAACGAGGCGCTGGGTCGGACGCTGCGCGAGCTGCGCGGCGAGATCGCGGGGCTGCGCGAGGAGCTGCGCCGCGCCCCGTAGGCCTACGCCGCATAATCGGGGGCATGACCTCTCCTGTGGACCGGATGCGTGCCGCCCTTCAGACCACCGATCTGGACGGCTGGCTGATCTACGATTTCCAGAACCTCAACCCACACGCCCGCCGCGTACTGGATCTGCCGGGCGGCGCGTTCCTGACCCGGCGCTTTTTCGTGTACGTGCCGCGCGGGGGCCAGGCCGTGCTGCTGCACAACCACATCGAGGGCGGCACCTGGGGTGAGATCACGCGCGGCTGGGACATCGAGCGGCGGGCCTTCGGCTCCCACGCGGAGCTGGACGCCGCCCTGAAAAAAGTGGTGGCCGGGCAGCGCGTGGCGATGGAATACAGCCCGAACGGGGCCGTGCCCTACGTCAGTCGGGTGGACGCCGGAACGCTGGAGCGCGTGCGGGCGGCGGGGGCCGCAGACGTCGTGAGCAGCGCAGACCTGCTGCAATCCTTCCTGGCGTGGTCTGAGGACGATCTGGCCGCCCACAGACGCGCCGCCGCCCTGCTGATGCGCGCCAAGGACGACGCCTACTGGCTGATCCACGAGCGGCTGAAGGCGGGCGAGGCCATCACCGAACTGGAGGTTCAGGGCAAGATCATGGACGCCATCGCCGGCGCGGGCATGAACGCGGGGCATCCGGTCAACGTCAGTTTCGGCGTGAACGCGGCGGATTCCCATTACGAGCCGGGCGGCGACAAGAACGCCACGCTGGAGCAGGGACAGTGCGTCCTGATCGACCTGTGGGCGCAGGAGCCGGGCCGCCCCTTTGCGGACGTGACCTGGGTGGGTCACGCGGGCCAGCCCTCCGCCGAGTACCGCGAGGCCTGGGCAGCGGTGCGGGCCGCGCGAGACACGGCGCTGGACGTGTTGAACTCAAGGTTCGAGGCCGAGGGCTGGGGCAGACTGCAGGGCTGGGAACTGGACCGCGCCGCGCGCGACGCGATGGGGCCCCACTGGGCGCCGTCCTTCTTCCACCGTACCGGCCACGATCTGGGGGTGCAGATTCACGGCTCCGGCGCAAACCTGGACGACTACGAGACCCGCGACACCCGCACCCTGACGCCGGGGCTGGCCGTCACGGTAGAACCCGGCACCTACCCTGCCGCCAAGGGCTTCGGCATCCGCACCGAGGTGGACGTGTACCTGTCGCCGGACGGCCCCGAGGTCACCACCGACGTGCAGCGTGAGCCGTTCGTGCTGGGCGTGGGCGAGTGGGCGGCGGTGCGGGCTGCCGGGTACGGCGCGCAGTAGGCCCACTGGCACGCGCCTTAGCGTTCCCACAACCCCGCGCGGCCACACCTGCACGCCCAGCGGGTAGGCTGGGGGCATGGCAAACCTCAGCTCCTCGACAGTAATGCTCACGGGGGCGGGCGGGGCGCTGGCCACCGCGATTGCCCAGGAACTTGACGACGCCGGCGCGCAGATGGTGCTGGTGGGGCGCGGCGAGACCCTGGCCCGCGCTGCCGACCGCTTTCCCGCCACCGAAGTGATCGATACCGATCTGTCGGACCCAGCCAGCGTGGCGCAACTGAAGAAGGTCAAGGTGGACATCCTGGTGCACACGGCCGGGGCCTACGCCATGCAGCCGGTACAGAAGGCCACTACCGACGATCTGCGGGCCATGCTGGACGCCAACTTCCTGACGATGTTCCACGCGGTCCAGGGCGTGCTGCCCAACATGCTCAGGAACAAGGACGGCATCATCCTGGGGGTCAGCGCGGCGCAGGCGGCCCGGGGCAGCGGCCCCGGCGCGGCGCTATATACCGCCAGCAAGGCGGCGCTCGGCGCGTACCTCAACAGCCTGAACGACGAGTTGAAGACCAGAGGCGTCCGCGGCTGCGTGCTGTACCCGATGGGCGCGATCGATACCCCGGCCAACCGCGACGCGGGCCTGAAATGGGAAAAGATGATCGACCCGCGCGGCCTCGCCAAGAGTGTGGCCCACATCCTGACCCGCCCGGACCGCGCCCACATCACCGAACTGAAGGTGTACCCGGACGAGGAGGAGTAACCAAACCCGTTGACGCTGAAGACAGTTCCGGATCTCCACACCCACTGTGCAGCGCGACAACTTCGAAAGAATCGGCGCTGGGCAGGCCAGAGAAGAGAAACATGACCACGAAGGCTGACCTGCTGTATGGACCACCCCGGCCACCGTCAGGCTGCTGCTGGCTGACCGCACCGAACATGGCATTTCTGCCGGGGAGTGGACGCCGCTGGTTCAGGCCTTTCTTGGTGGCATGGCGCAGCTCGGAAAAATTGCACAGGATGAACGCGAACCTGAGCGCACGTTCTACCCGCCCACGGCCTCTGCACCCAGCTGGACGGTGGGCTATAAACTCACCATGAGTGTGGCCAAGCACAACGCCTATCATTTCGGGCAGATCGCGCTGGTCCGGCGACTCTTGGGCGCCAGGACCTGACCTGCTCCGTTTCTACTCCAACTTCCCGGTAAAATTTCCCTCCCAGGCATTCAGGATGCGTCCGCCCTGCACCAGCAAGACGGTGGGATAGGCGCTGACCTTCAGGGCGCGGGCGAAGGCGGTGGCCCCGTCGCCGCGCCAGGGGTTGAGACCAGTCGGCGCCGGCGCGGGCGTGCCCTCGGCGTTCACGGCCCGCACCGGCAGGTCGCTGTCCATCACGGCCTGCCACAGCTCGCCCAGGTCGCCGCAGTCGTGGCTGTAGACCACCACCACCTCGCGGCCCCCGGTCCCCTCCGTCCACGGGTGGGCGGGCAGCAGATCACCCAGGCGCACGCGGGCCTCGGCGCTGCTCAGGGAGGGCACTGTTCCCAGCGCAAGAAGCAGCGTCAGCAGCGGGGCATGTCGGTGGCTCATGGGCCGCATCATGCCTCGCCGCCCCGCCCCTTTGCATGACGGGGCGGTGAGGACGGCTCCGGACGATACCCAGCCCAGCCGGAGAGGGTCAGGGGCTGTCCGGCTTCGGGGCGGCTTCCTTGGGCGCGTCCGGGGCAGGCACCTGCGGCACGGCGCTCTGGTTGGTCACAGACCGGACGGCGGCGGGATCGGCCTTCTGATCAGTCAGGGGGACGGGGCTGCTGTCGGGGGCGTAGGCAGGCAGCTGCTCGATGTACACCCGGCGGCGAACGACGTTCTCGGGCGGGGTGAACTCGGTGGCCTGCTGGTTGGTGGTGCGGTCCACGTTGATCAGGACGGTGCGCGGATCGTTGTAGGCCGCCGTGTAGCGGGACTCGGTGTACTGCACCGGGGGCGGAGCGTTGTCCTCCAGCGCCGTGTTGGCCGCGTCGCGGTAGTTGGGGTCCAGCACGGCCAGCTTCACGCCCGGCAGGTAACCGGGGTCCGGCGCGTCGGCGTACAGGATGCCGGGAGGCTCGCTGTAGGCCCGCACCGTCTGGCCCTTGTGCGCCAGTTCCATCATGCGCCGCCAGATCGGGCCGTTCACGTAGCCGGAATAGTAGCCGCGCACCGGCATGTCGCCGCCCTGCTGCTTGCCCACCCACACGGCCCCGGTGTACAGCGGCGTGGTGCCCACGAACCAGAAGTCCTTGGGGCCGTTGCTGGTCCCGGTCTTGCCCGCCACCGGCCAGTCGCCAAACTTGGCCGACCACGCCAGACCGCCCTGCGCCTCGGTCAGGTCGTTGACCACGCCCCGGATCATGTCCAGCCCCAGCCACGCGATCTGCGGGGTCCACACGCGCGTGGCCTTGACCGGATTCAGGCCGTCGTCGTACAGCACCTCGCCGCGCGCCGTGGTGACCCGCGTGATGTAGCGGGGCGCGCGGTACAGCCCGCCGTTGGCAAAGGGCGCGTAGGCCGCCGCCATCTTGACCGGGGTGGTCTCCACCGCGCCCAGTGCCGCCGCCAGTCCGGTGCCGTCGTTGGGCGGAATGCCCAGTTCGCGCAGCTTGCCGAAGAAGGTCTGCAGGCCAATCCGGTCCGCCAGCCGCACGGTGACCAGGTTCAGCGAGCGGTCCAGCGCCTCACGGATGGTCATGCTGCGGTAGGTGGTCTGGCTCTCGAAGTTCTGCGGCGCGTACACGCCGTCCTTGCAGGTGGGACACGGGAAGGTGATGGGCCGGTCTTCCTCACGGTGATCCTGGGGCAGCCCGGTGGACAGCGCCGTGGTGTACAGCAGTGGCTTGATGGTGGAGCCGATCTGCCGCTGACCCTGCGCGGCGTTGTTCCAGGCGTCGGGCGGCGCCGAGCCGTACAACTTCTGCCCGATCATGCCCAGCACCTCGCCGGTAAACGGATCAATGATGGTGGCCCCCAGCGTTGCGCCGGGCGGCAGGCCGGTGGCCTCGCGGCTGGCGGTTTCCACGGCGGCCTGCACGCGGGGATCCACGGTGGTGTAGACCCGCAGGCCCCCGCTGCCGTACACCTTGTCACGCCCGAACCGGCGCACCAGTTCCTGCTCGACCTGGCCCATGAAGTGTGGGTAGAGCACGGTCGTCACGGCCTTCAGCTCTTTCTGGGTGCGGTCCACCAGCTTGGCGCTGGTAATCTGGCCCTGCTTGTCGTACAGCACCTTCCAGCCGCGCGGTTGCAGGTCCTCGGCCAGGGCCGCGTCCATCTGGGTCCGGGTGATCCACTTGTCTTCCACCATGCGTGACAGCAGCGTCCGCATCAGGGGCCGCATGGCCTTGTAGTCGAAGTAGCGGCCCGCACTAGGAACCAGCACCGTCAGGTAGGCGCTCTGGGCCAGGGTCAGGTCCTTGGGGGTGGTCCGGAAGTACGCCTGGGCCGCCGAGTAGATGCCGTACAGCTCCACCGGGCCGCCGTCACCCCAGTAAATAGTGTTCAGGTAGTTCTGCAGAATCTCGGCCTTGGTGAAGCTGCGCTCGACCTGCACGCTCAGCAGCCACTCCTTGATCTTGCGGTCTGGCGAGCGCGACTGCTGATACTCCTCGAGCAGCAGCGTGTTCTTGATCAACTGGTTGGTCAGGGTGCTGCCGCCCTGCACGCTCTCGCCCGCTGCCAGACGCTGCACCTGCCGCCCCAGCCCGTAGGGATCGATGCCGTAATGCTCGAAAAAGCGCCGGTCCTCGTTGCTGACCAGCGCGGCCACCATAAAGGGGCTGATCTCGTTCAGGTTGACCAACGTGCGGCTGATGGCCTGCTCGCCGATCTTGGGAATCAGGCTGCCCAGCGGCGTGTTGTCGCGGGCAAACACCCGTGTTTCGGCCCCCAGCGACAGGCTGTCCAGCTGGCGGTAGTCCGGCAGCTCGCGCCACCACTTCAGGCCGTAGGTGGCCGCCACCCCCGCCCCGGCGAACAGCGCGGCGATCAGAAACGACGACAGGAATTTCAGGAAGCGAACGAAAAAGATCATGGGGAGGACTCCACGGGGGCGGGGGGCGGCTGGGGGACGCGGGGTCAGGGGCGGCGGGCCGCGACAAGCTGGTTGACGCGTCCACGCAGGTTCTTGCCGGACAGCGGCTTGTACACGATGTCGTCGGCACCCACCAGCTTGGCGTGATCGCGCGTCTGATCGTCATCGAAGCCGGTCAGCAGCAGCACCGGCGTGTCGCGCAGCCGCTTGACGCGCTTGACCCGCGAGCAGATCTCGAAACCGTCCATGTGGGGCATCTTGATGTCCAGCAGCATGGCGTCGGGGGTGTGGTCCCGCAGGTAATCCAGCGCCGCCTTGCCGTCGGCCACCGCCACGATCTCGTGTCCATCGGCGGACAGAATGACTTCCAGCATGGTGCGGATGGCTGGCTCATCGTCGGCGACGAGGATCGTATACGGCATATGCCGCCCATGATAGTGCAGCCTGCATGAAAAAAAGAGAACCTGGAGGGTTTCTGACTGCCCTGCCTGCGCAATTGCCGCTCGCCTCACCGCGCCGGGTGGGGGCAGGCTGGTAGGGTCTGTGGTTGGTATGACGGCCCTGACGACAGCATCCCCCAACCCCACCACGCCTCCCACCGGCGAGCGCGTGCTGTGCGCCATGTCCGGCGGCGTGGACAGCAGCGTGACGGCGGCGCTGCTCAAGGACGCCGGCTTTCACGTGGTGGGCGCGATGATGCGCTTCTGGCCCGACGACAAGCGCACCGACACCTTCGACAGCTGCTGCTCGCCCGACGCCGCCTACGAGGCCCGGCGCGTGGCCGAACAGGTGGGCGTGCCGTTCTACCTGCTCGACTACCGCGAGCAGTTCCAGCGTCACATCGTCGGCCCGTTTCTCGAGGAATACGCGCAGGGGCGCACGCCGAACCCGTGCGTGAACTGCAACACCAAGGTCAAGTTCGACGAGCTGGTCAAGAAGGCCAAGATGCTAGGCTGCCGTTACGTGGCGACCGGCCATTACGTCAAGCGCGTGGACACGGCAGATGGCGGCGTGGAATTCTGGCGGGGCGACGACCCGCAAAAGGACCAGACCTACTTTCTGTGGGGAACGCCCAGAGACGCCCTGCCGTACATCCTGTTCCCGGTGGGTGAGCTGGAAAAGCCCCGGGTGCGCGAGATTGCCGAGGAGCGCGGCCTGCTGACCGCCCGCAAGCCCGAAAGCCAGAACATCTGCTTCGTGCCGGGCAAGGTGCAGGACTTCGTGGCCGAACATCTGCCGCAGGCCACCGGCTTGATCCGCGAGATCGCCACGGGCGAGGTGGTCGGCGATCACCTGGGCACGCAGTTCTACACGCTGGGCCAGAAGCGCGGCATGGGGCTGTACCAGTCCCACAAGGTGCGCCATATCGTGCACCTGGACCCGAAGACCAACACGGTCTGGGTGGGCGATTACGAGGACTGCCTGTGGGGCGGCCTACGGGCGTCGGGCGCCAACTACCTGTGCGATCTGGCCGACTTGCCGCGCGAGGTGGAGGTGCAGGTGCGCTACCGCACGAAGCCGGTGCGTGCCACTGTGACCCACGCCGACGAGCACGGCTTCGAGTTGCAGTTCCATGAGCCGCAGTTCGCCGTGGCCCCCGGCCAGAGCGCCGTGCTGTACAGCGGCCCCCGCCTGCTGGGCGGCGGGTTGATTGATGACCACGCGCGGGACCTGCCAGCGATCTGACGCTTAACCGTCAAAGGGGCTCAGGAGGCACTGAAATCTCTTGAGCCCCTTTGACCTTTCGCGCCGTTACCCCTTGACGCTCCCGGCCAGCAGACCACGCACGAAATATCGCCCCAGCACGATGTAGACCAGCAGCGTAGGCAGCGCTGCAAGAATGGCCCCGGCCATCGGCAGGTTCCACGACACCGCCTGACCGCCCGCGAGTTGCGACAGCGCATAGGTCACCGGCTGGCTGCTGGTGTTGGTCAGCGTGGCCGCGAACAGGAACTCGTTCCAGACTTGGGTGAACTGCCAGATGATCACCACCACGAAGCCGGGAATGCTGATCGGGAAAATCACGCGGGCATAGATCTGCCAGAAGCCTGCGCCGTCGATGGTGGCGGCCTCCACCAGCGCATCCGGCACGTCGGCGTAGAAGTTGCGGAAGATCAGGGTGGTGATGGGAATGCCGTACACCACGTGCGCCAGGATCAGGCCCCAGATGCTGCCGTACAGGCCCAGCGACTTGATGAACTGGAACAGCGGAATCAGCACCGCCTGATACGGGATGAACATGCCGAACAGCATTAGCGCGAACAGGGTGTTGGCCCCGCGGAAGCGCCATTTGCTCAGGGCGTAGCCGTTCAGGCTGCCCAGCAGGGCGCTGAGGATGGTGGCGGTCACGGCCAGAAACAGGCTGTTGAGCATGTTGCCGCCCACCTTGTCCCAGGCCTCCGCGAAGCTGGCCCAGTTGAGACGGGCAGGCCAGTGCCACGCGGTGGCCAACTCGATGGCGTTCGGGGTTTTGAGGGCAGTGGCAAACACAAGATAGATGGGCACCAGGAAAAACAGCGCTGCGACGATCAGCAGCAGGTAGGTCAGGACGCGGCCCAGGCCCAGCGAACGGCGCGGGGGGGCGGTGTGCGGAACGGCGGTCATGGGTGTCCCTCCTCGCCCCGGAACTGGTTGGCCAGGTACGGCACGATCACAAAGGCCACCAGAATCAGCAGGATGGTGCCGATGGCCGCGCCCAGCGCGAACTGGTTCTGGCGGAAGCTGGTCAGATACATGTTCAGCGCCGGCACGCTGGCGGCAATGTTGTCCGGCCCGGCCATCGCGTACACCAGATCAAAGATCTTGAGACTGATGTGGCCCAGGATGATCATGGCGCTGAGGGTGATAGGCGAGAGCAACGGGAAGATGACGAAGCGGTACATCTGGGCGTCCCGTGCGCCGTCCACCTTGGCGGCCTCGCGCAGTTCCTCGGGGATGCCGCGCAGCCCGGCCAGATACAGCGCCATGGTGTAGCCGCTCATCTGCCACACGGCGGCGATGATGATGCCGATCATGGCGAGGTTAAAGCCGTGCAGCTCCGGCGCGGCCAGCAGCTTGACATTCGGCCCGACAAACACTGCCCAGCCGATCAGCAGCGCGGCGCAGACGGCGGCCACCAGTGTGCGGACGCGGTTGCCCTCGCGGGCGGCGCCCACCGCCAGAAACAGCAGCACCACGCCCACCACCGAGGCGGTGATCAGCGGCAGGGTGTTCCAGTCGAATTTCAGGACCGAGTCGTTGCTGGACAGCCACGCGAAGGTGGAGGGCGGGGCACCCAGCAGCGTGGGGGCCTGGTTCACGCCGCCCTGCGGCTGCAGCATCCAGCGCCAGATGGTGCCGGTCACGATGAAGCTCAGGCTCATGGGAAACAGGAAGATGGTGCGCCACAGGCCCTCACCCCTGGGGTTGCGGTCCAGGATCAGCGCCAGCCCCAGGCCCAGCCCCAGGCAGCCCAGAATGAAGAACACGGTGAAGAACAGTGTGTTGACCAGTTCCTGCCGGAAGCGCCCCTGCAGGAAGCCGCTGAACAGTTCAGAGTAGTTCTGCAGGCCTACCCAGCGGATGATGGGATCAAGTGCCAGCGCCTGCGCCGGGTCGTTGCCCCAGTCGGTCAGGCTGACGTACACCGTCCGCCCGATGAAGTAGTACACGAAAATGCCGATCAGGATGACGCTGGGCGCCAGCACGGCGACGGCCCACAGGCGGTCTTTGCTCATGCCTTTCAAGAGGGGCCTCCTTTACATGAACGAGAGGCGGCGGTGCGCGGCACGCAGTTGTTTCCACCGCGTGCCGCGCACCGCCTCCGGCGTGCTGAGGGTCTTACTGCCCGATGCCCGCGCGCGTGGCCAGGGCCTGCGCCGCGGCGGCGGCGCCCGCACTGTTCCTGGTGGCGACGAACTGGTCAATCACGGCCCCGAAGGCGCTCATGAAGCTCTCGGGGGCGACGGCGCCGTGGGCCATGCTGCCGACGATCTTGCTGTTCTTCCAGTCGGTGGCCGCACTCTTGGAGTAGGTGTTGTACTTGCTCAGGTCACTGTCGGTGCGCGCGGCGATGCTGCCCTTAAGGGGATTGAAGGCGTCCTGGCCCTGCTTGCTGCCCAGCAGCTTGAGCCAGTTGATGGCCTCGGCGCGGTTCTTGGCGCCCTTGGGCAGACCGAAGGAGTCGGCCAGCATCACGAAGGTCTTGCTGGTGCCGGGGGCAGTGGCCCAGCCGAAGCCCTGACCGGGGGCCAGCTTCTTGGTGGTGGTGTAGTATCCGGCCGCCCAGTCGCCCATGATGTTAAACGCGCTCTGGCCGCTGATGATGCGGTCACTGGCCTGTTGCCAGCTCAGGCCCGAGGCGTCCTTGTTGGCGCAGTCCATGACCTTGCCGAAGGTGGTGAAGGCCCCCACGACCTTGGGATCGGTGAACTTGGTCTTGCCGGCCCACAGGTTTTCCCAGCCCTGCGCGCCCAGCGTGCCGATCATCACGTTTTCCCACAGGTGCTGCTGGGTCCAGTTCTCGCCCACCACCAGCGGCGCGGCCACGCCCTTTTTCTTCAGGGTGGCGCAGGTGTTGATGAATTCCGGCCAGGTCTTGGGCACCGTGACGCCCCACGCCTTGAGTTTGGCCGGGTTGTACCACATCACGTTGCTGCGGTGGACGTTGACCGGCACGCTCCAGATCCCGCCCTTGGAGCTGATCAGCTTGACCACGTCAGCCGGGAACGCCTTGGTCCAGCCCTCGGACTTGAACAGGCTGCTCAGGTCCTCCATGCGGCCCGCCACCACCCAGGTGCCGATCAGTTCCTGGCCGGCGTGGGCCTGGAAGGAGTCGGGCGGCGTGCCGCCGAGCATGCGGGTCTTGAGCACCGCCTTGGCGTTGGTGCCCGCGCCGCCCGACACTGTGGCGTTGTCCACCGTCACGCTGGGGTACTTCTCCTTGTACAGCTTGACCAAAGCCTCCAGGGCGGGGCCCTCGTCCCCGGCCCACCACGAGAAGATTTCCAGCTTGCCGGCGGCCAGCGCACTGGTCGTGGTGGCGAGGGCAGCGGCGATCAGCAGCGCTTTCTTAAACGGTGACTTGCTCATGGGTTCCTCCGTGGTGGCTGAGACGGGAAAAGGCGACAGAAGAGAAAGAGGCGGCGGCGCAGATCGGGTGCGGGAGCCTCGTGGACGAACTGGGTTCGCATGTCTGTCTAACAGGTACGGACCTCATGCTGCGCCAATTGCGACATGTTTGTCAATTGACGTCGACTGGATGACCCTAGGCCGGTTGAACATGGTTCTGGCCAGCCAGAAAAGACTGCGGGCCTAGTCCTGCGCCTCAGCCTCGCCGGAGTGACCCTCGGGGCGCAGCAGCGGAAACAGCAGCACGTCGCGGATGCTGTCACTGTCGGTCAGCAGCATCGCCAGACGGTCCATGCCCATGCCCATGCCCGCAGCGGGCGGCATGCCGTATTCCAGCGCCAGCAGGAAGTCCTCGTCCTGCTCGTGGGCCTCGTCGTCCCCGGCGTCGCGGCGGGCACTCTGGGCCTCAAAGCGGGCGCGCTGGTCCAGTGCGTCGTTCAGCTCCGAGTAGATGGGGGCCAGCTCGAAGCCGGCCACGAACAGGTCCGCACGCTCGGCCAGATCGGGGCGGCTGCGGTGCGCCTTGACCAGCGGGCTGATGGCCAGCGGCACGTCCGTGACGAAGGTGGGCTGGATCAGCGTGTCCTCCACGTAGGTGCCGAACAGCTTGTCCAGCAGCTTGTAATCCGGCACCTTGCGCAGTTCGGGGTGCTTCACGTCCGTCCACTCGCGCAGGCGGGCGAGGTCGGTAGGCTCGAAATCCAGCCCTGCCGCTTCCTTCAGGGCAGTCACGAAATCCAGCCGCTTGAACGGCAGCGCGAAGCTGATTTCCTTGCCCTGGTAGGTCAACGTGTCTGTCCCCTTGACCTCCTGCACCAGCCCGGAAAGCATCTCCTCCACCAGCCGCATCATGTCCTGATAGTCGCCGTAAGCGAAGTAGGCTTCCAGCATGGTGAATTCGGGGTTGTGGGTGCGGTCGATGCCCTCGTTGCGGTAGTTGCGGCCAATCTCGTAGATGCGCTCGAAGCCGCCCACCAGCAGCCGCTTGAGGTACAGCTCCAGGCTGATACGCAGGCTGAAGTCGTGCGACAGCGCGTTGTGGTGGGTCTTGAACGGCTTGGCCTCGGTGCCGCCTGCCACAACCTGCAGCGTGGGGCCTTCCACCTCCATGAACTCGCGGGTGTCCAGATAGTTACGGATATAGCGGATGGCCCTTGAGCGGATGCGGAAGGCCGCGCGGCGCTCGGGATTGATCATCAGGTCCAGGTAGCGGCGGCGGGCGCGCAGTTCCTCGTCTTGCAGGCCGTGAAACTTGCTGGGCAGCGGGTGCAGGCTCTTGACCAGCGGCTGCCACGAGGTCACGCGCAGCGTCAGCTGCCCGGTGCGGGTCACGAAGGGAAACCCGCGCACGCCGACGATGTCGCCCAGGTCGATCTTCTTGGTGGGATCAAAGTTCCCGGTGTCCTGCTTGGAGAAGTGCAGTTGCAGGCTGCCGTGCTCGTCGGTCAGGTCAGCAAAGGCCGCCTTGCCCATGTGCCGCAGCAGCGTGATGCGCCCGGCCAGCGCGTAGGTTTCCTCCGGCCACTCCTGCCCCGGTTCCAGCTTGCCCTCGGCGTCGGCGGGGTGGGCGGCCAGCGCGTCGCGGGTGTGGTGCGTGCGCGGGTATGAGTACGGCGAGGCCTCGAAACCGGCGGCCACCTGCGCGTCCAGGTTGTTCAGGCGGCTGACGGTCTGTTCATGCAGGTTATCGGGGCGTGGCGGCCCAGCGGGGGCAGGCGTGGCGGGAACATCAGACATACGCGCGAGTATAGACGCCGCCCCCCGGACGCGCCGTGTGGCGGGACCGGTTGCCGCCCGTCACATTGAACGGTGGCCTGCGGGCGCTGAGTTCTGGGGTGAAGCTGGGCGGTGGCCCTGACCGACCGTTTCCCGCCGCGTTGCTGAACCGGGCAGGACACTGCCGCCCAAGGGCGGAGGGCAGCGGGCCTGATCACGCGCCCGCTGCCCCCTGTTTTCCCTCTGAGTTTTCCCTCTGCCCTCAGTACTCGATGCTCTTGACCTTGTATTTCATCTGCTTGCCGTTGTCCAGATTGACCACGAAGGCCTCGCCCTTCTTGCGGCCCATCAGTTCCTTGCCCACCGGGCTGTCATCGCTGACGCGGGGCAGGCTTCCGCCGGTGACGCTGGCCTCGGGGGCACTGACCACCATCACCTTCATGTCCTTCTTGGTGGTCTCGTTGCCCAGGACCACAATGGCGCCCAGTTCCACGCGGCCATCGTTCTCGTGTTCCTCGATGATGGTGGCCAGGCTCAGGGTGTCTTCCAGCTCATCGATGCGCGCCTCGATGTTCATCTTCTCGCGCTTGGCGTCTTCCAGGCCGGTGTCCTCGGTGTCGGCGCTGGTTTCCATCTGTTCTTGCAGGATGCGGGTGGCCTCGGCGAGGCGGGCCTGCTCCTGGCCAAGGGCACGCTGCAGGCGGTCGTAGCCTTCGCGGGTCAGTCGGACTGTCTTGTTTGCTTGCGTCACTGTGGGGCCTCCGTTACGCCGCTGGGCTTGACCGGCGGGACTGTGTGCAGATCGGGGATGAATCCATGAATGTGAGAGGTAGCGCGCATTGTGGCACAAGCCCCCGCCCCTGACAATCCATGTTCAGGTGACCGGGACCAGGGGCTGGGCCGGGCGCGTCACGCGCAGGGTCCCCCACGTCACCGCCACGAGCACGGCGGCCAGCGCGGCCAGCGACAGCGGAATGGCGCCGGGGCCGAAACGTCCGGCCAGCACCCCCAGCACGTAGGGCGCCACGATGCCGCCCACGCTGCCCGAGGTCAGCAGGAACGGCACCCAGCGTGCGGGCAGACTGCGGGTGCTCCACACCAGCGTGGTCCCGAACACCGGCCCCAGCACCAGCCCCGCCGCAATGTACGCCGCCGGGGCCAGCGCCGTCTGGGTGGCCGCCAGCCCGGCCACGATGGTCAGGGCCGCGCACCCCAGCACCAGCCGCTCCGGGCGCACCCGCGCGCCGAAGATGCTCATCAGAACGCGGGCCACCGTCATGCCGCCCCAGTACCCGGCGACGATCACGGCGAACGAGGCGTACCCCAGACTTTGCAGGTGGCGCCCCGCCCACGCCCCGAAGCCCACCTCCAGCCCCACGTAGCACGCGATCAGGGCCAGAAAAAAGGCCACCCGCACCCCGGCCCGGCCCGGTGCCGGAGGCAGGGGCTGCTCGTGCATGGCCGGAAACCCCCACACCCGCGCGCTGAGCAGCGTCAGTGCGCACAGGGCAGCAACGGTGAGGAAGGGAACGGACAGATTGCCGCCCGCCCCGGCCACCAGCAGCGGTGACAGGATGCTGCCCAGCCCGAACACGGCGTTGACCAGATTGACCGCCCGCGTGCCAATACTGGCGTAGGCCGCGTTCAGGCCGCCGCTGACGCCGCCCAGACCGAAGCCGCCCAGCAGCGCCCCGGCCACCGCCAGCGGCCAGGTGGGGGCCAGCGCCACCAGCGTGACGCCCAGTGCCAGCGTCAGCAGCGCGGCCACCACCACCCGGCGCAGGCTCAGGCGGATGAGAAGAATGCCCACCAATGGCGGGGCCAGCGCAGACCCCACGAAATGCGCGCTGGCGATGATGCCCACCCCAGCCGTGGATACCCCAAAGCGGTCCTGAAACAGCGTGAAGGCGGGGCCATACATCGCCTGAATGACGCCCAGCGTGAAGAACGCCACCGTGCCCGCCGCCAGCAGGGTCACGGTCAGGGGCGGCGGGCCAGGCGGGCTCTGGGCAGTCACGGGGGAGAAGGTAGCACGCCGTCCCCGCGCCCCCCGCCAGCTATTTGGGCAGCGAGACCAGGCTGATCAGCCAGTGGCTGTCCTTGCCGTCTGGCCCCCACTGGTAGCCGACGCTGGGGCCGAGCATGCTGGGAAGCGCGGAACTGCTCAGAAACACGTCACCGTGGACGTAGGTGTACTTCCCGGTCCAGTTGCGGACCACCCGGCTGCGTACCGCCCCCAGCCGGAAGGCCGAATCCGCGCCGGACAGGCGGTAGGTAATGTTGAGGGTGCTCTGGCGGTAGTGGCCCAGGCCGAAATCGGGAATCGGGGTGCTGCCCGCCGCCTGCCGCTCCAGGTACAAGGTCTCCAGCAGCATGCCCGGCACGGGCGAGTAATTGGCGCTGAGGCTCAGGTCGAAACTGGCCTGGGCGCTCCGTTCACTGGGAAAGGTGTACAGCCGCCCGGTCATGCCCACGGCGGTGTTGATCTTGCCGAAGCGGCGGGGGGCCACGCCGCTGACCTCGCTGTGGCTGTAGGGGGCACTGACCCCCGCCTGCTGCGCCAGCCCCAGTGCGTTGAACAGCCGGAAGCGCCCCGCATTCTCGCTGTGGGTGTAGCCCAGTGCAAAACGCGACAGCGCCCCCCGGCCCTGAACGAGCCCATTCCACTGGAAGCCCGAGGCAAGCCACTGGTTCATCTCGGCCCTGGGAACGCCGTTAAACACGCCCACCTGCACCCCCAGGTTCCCGATCTGGGTGCCAATGCCGTACTCCAGCGCCGTGGGCGTCTTGACCAGCGTGAGGCGCAGGTCTGTGGAAATCGGCATCGGCAGAAAGCGAACGCCAGTGCCGCCGGTGTTGGAGGCCAGCACCTCGATACGGTCAAAGCGGTTGAGGTAGCCGGGCGGCAACTTCAGGCCGAACAGAACGGTGTCCTGGGCGGCGGCGCTGGACACTGCGCCCAGGCCGAGCAGGCAGGACCCCAGCAGGACGCTCTGAACACTGAAGCGCCGTGAGACACGGGAGGGGAAAACCGGGCGGCGGAAAATCACACCCCCCATCTTGCCAACTTCTCCTTGCGGCTGCATGACAGTCTGCGCACTGCAGGCGCAAAAACTCACACCCGGATGTTCACCACAGTCACCCCATGCCCGCCCTGGTTGGGTTCGGCGTCGTGGTAGGACTCCACCTTCTTGTCGTTCTTGAGGTACTCGCGCAGCAGCCGGCGCAGCACACCCTGGCCCTTGCCGTGGACCACCCGCAGCGGCGTTTCCTTGAGGGCTGAGGCTTCCAGGATCGCGGTGCGCAGTTCCTCGACGGCTTCCTCCACACCCAGGCCGCGCAGTTGCAGTTCTGCGGCAAAGTTGCTGGGGGTGGTGCCCGCAAAACCGCTGCGCATGCCCTTGCCCTTGGGGGCCGAGGCCTTGACCTCGGGGCGCAGGCGCACGTCGCGGCGCTTGACGCCCACCTTCATGACGCCCAGCTGCACCACCAGATCGTCGCCGCGCAGTTCCAGCACCTGTCCGCCCGCGTTGTAGGCCGGCACGTCCACCATGTTGCCCACCCGGATCGGATCGCCGCGTTCCTCACGCACAGCGGGAGCAGGGCGGGCCTTCTGAGCGGCGGTTCGCAGTTCGCGCAGCTCCTGCATGACGCGGGGGCGGGCGCTGTCCTCCTGGGCACGCGCCCGCAGGGTCCGGACCCGCTCGATGGCGTCGGCGTACAGCGATTCGGCCTTCTGGGCAGCCTCGGCCAGCATCTCGCCCCGGCGGACATCCAGCGTCTCGCGCTCCTGCCTCACGCGGCCCAGTTCGGCCTCGGCCTCGCGGCGGGCGGCGGCGGTACCCTCCAGCTGGGCAGCCAGCTCGGCCCGCTCGCGCTCCAGGCCCTCCAGCATGCGCTCCATGATGCCGGCGTCCTCGCCCAGAAGCGAGGTGGCGCGTTCCAGCACGTCTTCCGGCAGGCCCATGCGCTGGGCAATCGCCAGCGCGTAGCTGCGGCCCGGCTGTCCCACCTGCAGGGCGTAGGTGGGGGCCAGGGTTTCCAGATCGAAGCCCATGCTGGCGTTTTTCAGGCCCGGCGTTTCCAGCGCGAACAGCTTCAGGGGTGACAGGTGCGAGGTCACGATGCCGCGTGCGTCCTGCGCCAGCAGCGTCTCGATGATGCTCTGGGACAGCGCCGCGCCCTCGTTGGGATCGGTGCCGCTGCCCAGCTCATCCACCAGCACCAGCGTGTCCGGCGAGGCATACCGCAGCACGTAGCGCAGATGCTTGAGGTGACTGGCGAAGGTACTCAGGGACGCCTCAATGCTCTGCTCGTCGCCGATGTCCACCAGCACGTCCGACACGACGGGCAACTTGGCGCTGGCAGCGGCCACGTACAGCCCGCACTGGTGCATCAGAACGGCCAACCCCAGCGTCTTGAGGGTGGCCGTCTTGCCCCCCATGTTGGGACCGGTGATCAGCAAAACCTTGGTCTCGCCCAGCCGGATGTCGTTGGGAACGGGATTGTCGATCAGAGGATGCCGCGCCTCGCGCAGGTCGTAGGTGCCATCCGTCACGGCTTCCGGGCGGTTCAGGCGCCAGTCGCGGGCCAGCCGGGCACGGGCGGCGATCAGGTCCAGCTCGCCAATGGTGGTCAGGGTCATCGGCACGTCGGCGTCGGCGGCCAACAGGCCCGACAGCTCAATCAGGATGCGGCGGACCTCAGCTTCCTCGTCCAGAATCAGGCGGGTCAGCTCGTTGTTCAGCTGCGTGACCGCCGCCGGTTCCACGAAGTAGGTCTGGCCGGTGGCACTGGCGTCCACGATGATGCCCTGCACCTGCCCCACGCGGCTGGCCTGAACGGGCAACACGTAGCGGTCCCGGCGAATGGTGACGATATTTTCCTGCAGGATATCGGCCCATTTTTCCAGCGTGGCGGCCAGCCGCTCGCGGATGCGCCCGCGCAGCGGCTCGATGCGCTTGCGAAGGTCGCGCAGACGGTGGCTGGCATCGTCGCGCACGCCGCCGTCGCGGTCCAGCGCCGACAGCACCCGCCGGATCAGCTCGGAGTGTTCGCCCAGGCCGAGGGCCACCTCGCGCAGCGGGCCGCGTGAATTGGCGTTGATGGCCCGCTTGACGGTCATCGCGCCGTCCAGGGAATACGCCGACGTCAGCAACTCCTGACCGCTCAGCACGCGCCCGTCCTGCGTGCGGGCGTGCAGCTCACGGATGTCCTGAATGCCGCCCAGGGAGAGGCTGACGCCGAACAGGGCGTCTTCCACCTCGTCAAGCTCGCGGGCTATGCGGCCTGGATCGCCGGAAGGCGACAGCGCCCGCGCCCGCTCTGCGCCCAGCGACGTGCTGCTGCGCTCGGCGAGGGCGTCACGGATACGGGGAAAATCCAGGGCGGTCAGGGCACGGGCATCGAACGGCATCTCAGGAAGGAGCATAACAACGCGGGGGCCACCAAATCGTGCGCCTTGTGGCTTAGAGGGCCAGACTGCGCTTTAAGTTGCCGTCATGAAACTGGCCGAGGCCCTGATCGAATGCGCGGCCCTGTAAATAACGCGCCGCCCGGCTTGAGGAGCGCATCGTCAGGAACATGCTGGCGCAGGAAGGTCAGACGCCACCCTAAGACCCGGCCCCCTTGCTTGCGGAGTTCATGGCAATGACGGAGACGCAGGAACTGCTAATTGCGGGCATTCACCGGGCCAACCTGAGCGCCACGCTGCCGGACGGAATGGGGGCCTGACCACCGCCCTGACCCGCCGCCACAGCGTCCGAGCGCCAGGCCCGCTACAGCAGCAGCGAGGTTCGCATTCTGTTCGTGGTGTTCAGTTTCCCCTGAGCCGCTCCGCCAGACTGAAGGCCCCCTGCCTGATCTCGTCTGCGCCCGGCGCACGCCCCAGCCGCAGCAACTCCTCGAAGGCGGCCAGGTCCTTGTCCATACCCATGCCGCTGGCCGCCACGGCCAGGCCGTCCTTGAAGGCAAACTCGATGAACTCCAGTTCGTCCAGATTGCCCCAGAGGTGAGTGTCGTCCAGGCTCTCGGCGTGGCCCACGTAGCGCAGGCTCTTGCCGTGCTGCTGCGTCCAGAAGAACGGCACGCGCCTGTCCATCGGTTCCAGACCAGAAGATTCCAGAATGCTCTGCGCGGCAGTCATGCCCTCCTGCAGGGCCACGCGCCAGTGTTCCACGCGCATCTCGCCCAGCACGGTGGGGGTCAGGGCAATGTCGCCCACAGCGTAGACACCCGGCGCGGCCAGCAACTCTGCGTTCACCGGTACGGCTCCCCTGTCATTGGCGAGGTCTGAGAGCAGCCCCGAATTGGGCTTCACGCCAATGCCCAGCAGTACCAGATCGGCCCTGACGCTCTCGCCGCTTTTCAGGCACACGGCCTCGGCCTTGCCTGAACCTTCGATGGCCGTCACCCTGGCGTCCAGATGGAACTTTACGCCGTTGTCCTCGTGCAGCTTGCGGATGGCGCGGCCCACTTTCGGCGTGACGGCGCGCCCCATAATCTCGGCGTCCAGTCCGATCACCGTGACTGAGGCTGCGCTCTGGGCCAGACTGGACGCCGCCTCCAGACCAATGAAACTGGAGCCGATGATCACGACGTTTTTGCCCTGGGCCGCCGCCTTCAACACTTCAGCGTCGTGGAAGGAGCGCAGATGGTACTGGCCGCCCAGCTCCGCGCCTGGGATGTTCAGGGTGTTGGGCGTCGCGCCTGTTGCCACGATGACGGTGTCAAAGCCCAGAGTCTCGCCGCCCAGCTGCACCTCGCGGGCGTCCCGGTCCAGCCCCGAGACCTTGACGCCCTCGCGCAGGTCAATGTCGTTGTCCTGCGCCCAGTCGGCCCCTCCCAGCGCGAGCCTGTCGGCGGGCCTCCTGCCGCCCAGATACCCCTTGCTCAGGGCGGTGCGGTCATAGGGAGCGCGGTTCTCGGCGCTCAGCATGGTGACCTTGCCCGCGTAGCCGCCGTCTCGCAGCGTCTGTGCCGCCATGAAGCCCGCCGCGCCTCCACCGACGATGACGGTGTGGTGGTCGTCGTGACTGGGTCTGGGCGCTGGCGGTTTGATTTCCTCGTTCAACTCGACGCTCAGGCTCTCGCCGTCACGCTTCACCCGGTACTGCTTCAAGCCTTCCAGGGCAGGCGGCTCAATCAAGGAACCGTCGCCCGCGTGGAAGGTCGCGTGGTGCCACGGGCAGACGATGCGGGCGCCGCAGCGCACCCCCTGGCCCAGATCGGCCCCGGCGTGGGGGCACAGCGCATCGAAGGCACGGACCTCGTCGCCGTCGCGGGTTACCAGGACTTTCTGCTCGCCCAGCTCGAAGGTGTGCATCCCGCCGTCCGGTACGTCACGGGCCTTGAAGGTCAGGGTCATGGTCGTTCCTCCGTGGCTTGAAGAAGCTCCAGCACGGCCTGCGGGTCTTCCAGCGGAATCAGGTGGCCGCTGCCGCGAATGGCCACCGCGCGGGCCTGGGGCCACCGTGCCAGCACTTCCGCGCGGATGGTCCCGGGCGAGATGGCCGGGTCGTCTTCCGAATACAGGACGGTGATAGGCAGATCGAGGCCGCCGAGTTGGCCGGAGATGTCCTCGCGGCTGCCCACGTCGGGCCAGGCCACCCAGGCGTCGTGGCTGGCCCGCAGACCATCCGAGATGAGGTGCGCGAAATCCTGTTCGGGAACGGGTTGGCGGGTGATGTCGTGATACTGGGTGCCCAGGGCAGCGCGGTCCCCGTGGGCGGCGCGGAGCGTTGCGCGGGCTGGCGGGTCCATCGGTTCGGGCGTGGGCGGCGAGGGAGCGATCAGAACCAGTTCGGATATCAGTTCGGGATGCCGGGCGGCCAGCCGCAGGGCCACCTTGCCGCCCATCGAATGCGCCGCCACGCGGTAAGGCCCGCCACCTGCCTCGCGCAGCGCTCCGGCGAGAGCCTGCGCCATGTCTTCTACCGTCTGTCCAGCCTTGCCAGCGTCAGCCGCGTCCCCGAAACCGGGCAGGTCAACGGCCTGCGCCTCCAGGCCTTCCAGCACCCGCCGCCAGACGTGGCGCGAGGTGCCGAAGCCATGAACCAGAACGAGGGGCGTCATGCTACGCCCGATCGGCGAAATCCCGGTTCGGCAGCGGGCCCCGAAAGGCGTCCTTTTTCTCTACCGCTTCAAGTTTGATGGGTCTGCCCTCGCGCGCCGACTGGTAGATGGCGGCCATCAGCCGCTGGTCCTGCAGCCCCTCCTCGCCGGGGGTGAACGGCTCACGGTCCTCCTTGATGCAGGCCGAGAAATGATCGATTTCCAGGGCGAACTGATCGGTTTCAGGCAGGCGGTGTTCGGTGATGGTGTCGGCGCGGCTGACCAACAGGCGCAGGTTGGTGTAGTCGAAAGCGGGGTCCAGCGTCAGGCGGGCGTCTGCGCCGAACACGTCCAGCGTGCGGGCATGCGCCGCGCCGTAGGAGCACGAGCAGTGCGCGATCACGCCGCTGGGAAAGGTCATCTGCCACGCCACCGTTTCCTCGACTTCCGCGAAGCGTTCGTCTCCAGGCGTGCTGAAGGTCTGGGCGTAGACTTCAGACGGCTCCTCGGCCAACAGGAAGCGGATGGTGTTCAGGCAGTACAGGCCCACGTCCAGCAGCGAGCCGCCGCCGGCCAGCGCGTCCTTGAGGCGCCACTGCCCGTCGTTCGGCTCCACCTGCACGTTGACCGAGTGGATCAGCTTGATCTGGCCCAGGTCGCCCCCCTGAATCAGGTCACGCGCCCGCCAGTGGTGCGGGGTGTACTGGCAGCGGTAGGCCGTCATCAGCCGGACGCCGTGTTCGGCGCAGACCCTCACCATCGCCTCCGCATCCTCGGAGGTGGCGGCCAGCGGCTTCTCGCACAGCACATGCTTGCCGATTTTTGCGGCCCGCTCGGTGTACTCGCGGTGCAGGCTGTTGGGCAGCACGATGTAGACGGCGTGCACGTCGTCGCGGGACTGGAGTTCCTCGAAGCGGTCATAGTCGTAGGCGTCGGCGTCGGTCAGGCCGTAGGCGCGGGCCGCCGCCACCGCCTTCTCGTGGTCATCGCTGACCACCGCTGCCAGCCTGGAGCGCTGGCCCACCGCGAAGGCGGGCAGCAACTCGTCGATGGTCAGCGTGCCGATGCCCAGCACGGCGTAGCCCACCTGCTGCGTCCTGGCATCGGGCAGCGGCTGGAGGTCTTTGCGTTCGGCGCCGTTCTCACTGGTCTTTTCACTGGTCATGGGACTCCTTTCTTGGGCTTCTGGAGAGAAGAGGGTGGGGGACCTGGGCACAGGCAGGACGCGAGAGCCGCCCTATCCTTTCAACCCGCCCAGCAGGGCGTCTGCCGTCCGCAGGCTCAGGGCCATCTGGGTCAGGGCGGGGTTGACGCTCAGGGAACTGGGGAAGGTGGAGTTGTCGCAGATCCACAGGTTCTCTATGTCGTGCGTGCGGCCATCCGGGTTCACGACGCTGGTGGCGGGATCGGTGCCCATGCGGGCCGTGCCCAGCGTGTGCGCGGCGCGCGGCAGCGCCCACACGTCCCGCGCGCCAATGCGGCCCCACAGGTCACGCATCAGCGCCTCGGCGTGGACGGTCATGCGCTTCTCGTTCTCTCCAAAGGAGAAGTGCACGCGTGGTTTGGGCAGCCCGCGCCCGTCAAGCTCGTCCGAGAGTTCCAGACGGTTGTGCTCATAGGGCAGACACTCCCCCAGCACGTTGATACCGGCGACGTGGTTGTAGCCGCTCAGGTGCTGGATTAGCTCTGGCCCCCACGTCAGCGTGCCGCGTGCGTACTGGGTGGCGTAGGTCACGGGCATCACGCCCAGCGACTGCAGCAGGTAACCGCCGATCAGCCCCGGCACGCGGTGGGTGTCCTCGCTGATCAGGCCGCCGGGAATGCCCTTGTAGGGGCGCAGGTCATCGTCCACCTGCCCCCAGACCTGCACGCCCACATGCGCCATGAAGTTGCGCCCCACCTGCCCGCTGCTGTTGGCCAGCCCGTTCATCAGCAGCAGGCGCGGCGTTTCCACCGCCCCGGCGGCGAGGATGACCGTTCTGGCAGACAGGTGTTCCAGCCGGTCTCCGCGCACGAACTCCGCGCCGGTCACGTGCCCGCCCCGCATGGTCAGAGATGTGACCTGAGCGCCGTCCACGATCTGCGCGCCAAGCGATTCGGCCAGCGCCAGAAACGTCACGTCCATGCTGGCCTTGGCCCCCACCGAGCAGCCCGCCTGACAGAACCCCCGGTTGGTGCAGGTGTGGCGCGTGCCGTAGCCGGGCTGCTCCTGCGGGCGGCTCAGGGCGGCGTTGGCAGCGGGCGAGGTCCGCATGCCGATCTCGGCGCAGGCCCGCTGCATCAGCCGGGCGGCCCCGTTCAGTGGCAGCGGGGGGTGGCGGTAGGGACGCCTGCGCTGCGGTCCCCAGGGGTACTCGGCTGGACCGGACACGCCCAGAAAGTACTCCAGCTCGTCGTAGTAGGGCTCCAGCTCGGCAAATTCCAGCGGCCAGTCCTCGCCCTGCCCGAACTCGGTTTTCAGCCTCAAGTCGTCCGGCTGGGCACGCGGCGTGTAGGCGGTGTAGTGCAGGGTGCTGCCGCCCACGCCGCGCCCGCTGTTGTTGCGCCCGAAGGACACCGGGTCCTTGCCGGCCGCCAGCCGCTCGTCCATCCAGAACAGCCCGGCCTGCGCGACCTCGTCGGTGGCAATGCCTTCCGGAGGATGGCGCACGCCCGCCTCCAGCGCGGCCACCTTCAGGCCCGCCGACGCCAGCCGCGCCAGGAGCGGTGCGCCGCCCGCGCCCGTACCAATCACCAGCACGTCCAGATCGGTGGGCAGCGCGTCAGTGGGGGCCATACGCAACCTCGCGTGGTTCCAACTCATTGGGGCCAACGTGGGGCCACTGGGGTGCGTCCGCAAAGCCCACGTAGCCAAAGCGGTACTGCGTCAACGGGTGGGCCATGAACGCCTCGGTCAGCTCGGCCAGCAGGTCCTCAAAGGCGTGCGGGTGAGAGGCCTGAACGGCGGGGATGGCGGTGTCCTGGGCCTCGGCGTCCAGCGTCTCAAAACCGTCCGGCAGGGCGGCCAGCAGCGCCCGGTAGGCGTCCCCGTCCGGCGGCGCGTCGGCGTAGCGCCAGCCGTCACCCGCGCCAGCGTGCAGGCGGTGGTCCACCGTTCCGGTCAGGTCCATGTCGGCGGGATCGTGGGGCACGAGGCGCACGGCCAGCGCCCGCAACTGCCCAAATTCCGCCTCGTCAAAAAACTGACGCTCATATCTGGCATCCAATCTTTCCAGCAGCGCCCGCCGCGTCGGCTCCGTGACATGCGCCGAATGCAGCAGGGCGAGCACGGCACTTCGCTCTTCGGGCGTCACCAAGACCACCCCTGACCTTCGGCAACATTGCACATGCCCTCCAGTCTAGGGACGTGGCCCCATCGGTTCGGAATGATGGCCTACCGGGAGGCTTTAGACAGCCTCCACAGTCGCGGCCAGCAAAAAGCCCTCTCCGTGCGGGAGAGGGCCTGTCAACGACACCGGGAAGCAGGGCTGGCCGTGCAGTGCTAGCGCCCGGCCAGCAGCTGCCAGATGGCGGGGTTGGCCACCCAGCCGTACCACACGTTGGGCAGAATGCCCAGTACAGTCACGCCAGCCACGCCCAGCGCGACCGTAAAGGTGGTGGGGAAGCGCTGGCCGTGTGCGTATTCGCGGGCCGGGGTACGGTCGGGCATGAACATCAGCATGGCGGGCCGCAGGTAGTAGACCAGCGCGGCCACGCTGGTGACGGCGGCCAGCACCGACAGCCACACGTACCCGTTCTGGAACGCCGCCTGGAACGCCAGGTACTTGCCGAAGAAGCCCGCGAAGGGCGGCAGGCCCGCCAGCGACGCCAGGCACACCGACAGGGCGATGGCGTAACCGGGATGGCGGTAATACAGCCCGCGCATGTCATTGATCTCAAAGCCGGCCTCGGTGCGCTGCAGGGCGGCCACCACGGCCAGGGCCGCGCCGGTCATCAGGGTGTAGACCAGCAGGTAGTAGCCCAGCGCCGCGCCGCCCAGTGCCGGGGTGCCCAGCAGGCACATCGCCAGGAAGCCGGTGTGGGCCACCGCCGAGTACGCCAGCAGGCGCTTGAAGTTGGTCTGGAACAGCGCCGCCGTATTGCCGATGATCAGCGTGGCCGCCGTCAGGATCTGCAGGGTACTGGCCCAGCCGGGCGCGTCGGTCAGCGCGCCGCCAAACACACGCAGCATGCCGGCAAAGGCGGCCACCTTGACCACCGTGCTGAGGAACAGGAAGGTGGTGGTGGGGGCGCCGCTGTACACGTCGGGCGTCCACTGGTGAAAGGGCACCAGGGCGATCTTGAAGCCGAAGCCCGCCAGCAGCAGCAGGCTGCCGCCCACCAGAATCCCCACGTTGTCGGGGGTCAGGTTGCTCACGCTGCCCACCTTCGCGGCAATGGCGGCGTAGTTGAGGCTACCGGTGGCACCGTACACAAAGGCGATGCCGTAGATCAGGATGGCGCTGCCCACCGCGCCCAGCAGGAAGTACTTCAGGCCCGATTCCTCGGCGCGGCGCGACCCCTGGAGGGTGGCCAGCACGTAGCCCGCCAGGCTCATGATCTCCAGCCCGATCAGCATCACGACCAGGTCACCGGAAAACACGATCAGCAGGCAGCCGGTCACGGCGTACATCAGCATCGCGTCAAACTCGGGAAACGACACCCGCTCGCGCCACGCGGTGTCCAGCGACACCAGCAGGGTCATCAGGGTGCCCACCAGCACAGTCAGGCCCAGCAGAATGGCGGCGTTGTCGGCCTGCAGACCGCCGCCAAAGGAGGTCAGCCCCCCGTTCCAGAGGAACATCATGCTCGCGCCCGACAGGACCACGGCGGCGATGTTGATTACAGTCAGCGTGCGGCGGCCCACCCAGAAACCCAGCAGGGTGCTGAGCAGCGCGCCCGCCAGCACCAGCAGGATGGGCAGCAGCGGCAGAAAGGCGACATCAGGCGGAACAAGTTGAGGCATATCAGTTGCCTCCGAGGGCAGCGAGAACGGATTTCACGGCCGGCTGCATCAGGTTCAGCGCCGGGGCGCTGTAGACGCCGAAGAAGATAGCGACCACCAGCGGCAGCCCCAGGATCAGCCACTCGGTGTGCACCAGGTCACGCACCACCACCCCGCCCAGCGGACGGGCCTGCCAGAAGGTGGTCTGAAAGGCGGTCAGGGCGTAGGCGGCGGCGGCGATGGTGGTCAGGCCCGCCACGAAGGCCAGCCACGGCGACACCTGATACGCGCCCAGCAGCACCGAGAACTCGCCGATGAACCCGGCAAAGCCCGGCACGGCAATCGAGGCGAACCACAGCGCCATGGTCAGGCCGCCCAGCGCGCCGGCTCCGGTCATCAATCCACCCACACGGGTGTCCAGGCTGCCGATGCGTTCCTGCACCATACCCACGCTCAGGAACAACGCCCCGGTGTACAGGTTCTGGAAGGCCAGCAGGTACATCGCGCCGATCACGGCGGTCTCGTTCAGGGAAAAGACGCCCAGCGCCACGAAGCCCATGTGAGACAGGCCCGCGTAGGCCAGCAGCCGTTTCCAGTCCTGCTGCCCGAAGGCGATCCAGGCGGAATACAGGGCCGTGAAGGCCGCCAGTCCCATTAAAATCGGGCGCAGTTCCAGCGAGGCGTCGGGGAACAGCGGGATGGCGAAGGTGAACAGCCCGTAGCCGCCCACCTTGTACAGCGTGCCCATCACGTCGGGAATACCGCTGTCGTGGTTCTGCTCGTGAAAGTCGGGCAGCCACGCGTGCAGCGGCCACAGCGGCAGCTTGACCGCCATCGCGGTCAGGAAGCCCAGGTACAGCCACGTCTGCGCCGGACCGGTCACCAGATTCTGTTTCAGGTCCACCAGGGCAAACGTCGGGCTGCCGCCCAGGTAGCGCACGCCGATGATTGAGACCAGCATCAGCAGGCTGCCGAACAGCGTGTAGGCCGCGAACTTGACCAGCGCCCGCATCCGGTGCGCCTTGCCGTAGATCGCCAGCATCAGCAGGGACGGCAGCAGGGCGTCCTCGAAGAAGACGTAGAACAGGATCAGGTCACGGGCGGCAAAGATGCCCAGCAGCCCTGTTTCCATGGCCAGGATCAGCGCCAGCATGGTGCCGGGGTTGGGAATGCGCCGCGCCGCGTACAGCACGGCGATAAACGACATGAAGGCCGTGACCATTGCCAAGGCCAAGCTGACGCCCGACAGTTCCACGCTGTAGGTGATGCCCAGCGCGGGAATCCAGTTGAGGCTCAGCAGCCCGGAGCCCCCCGCGTACCAGATCATCAGCCCCAGGCCCAGCGTCACGGCAGCCATGAATCCGGCCATCTCGTCGCGCCAGCGGTTGGGGGTCACGAAGATCAGCAGACTGCCCAGCAGCGGCAGGAAAATCATGAGGGTGGGAAGCCATTTGGGATCAAACATGGGGGGCCTCCGGGGCGAGTGGGGCAAGAGACGGGCCGAGGTCAGCGCACTGCGGTGCAGCGCCGGTCAGGCGGCAGGACAAGGTGCGGCTCACGCCCCGCTCCCGATCATCTTCAGCGCCCAGTACCCGATGATCGCCGCCGTGCCCAGCAGCATGCTGACCGCGTAGGCCCGCACGAAGCCGCTCTGCCACAGCGTGAACAGCCCGCCAGGGGCCGCCGTATTGCGGGACACGCTGCCGATCAGGCCATCGGTGCCGCGGTCTACCGTGTCCAGTGCCCCGGCAATCGCCCGGCTGGGGGCACCCACTACACCGTCGTACACGTTGTCCAGGTACAGGGCGCTGGCGCTGAACTGCCCCAGCGGCCCATTGTCCAGGCTGCGGGCGCGGTGCTGCGCGAAGGCCCACAGCAGCCCCGCCACCCCGGCGGCCACGGCCAGCACGGTCAGCAGCCACTCGGTGGAAACGGCGATCTCGTGCGCCTCCTGCGGAATGGCGCGGCCCAGGTAGCTGTCGAAGGCGTGCCCGCCGCCCAGGAAGGTGGGAATGTTCAGGAAGCCGATCAGCGTGGCGCCAGCAGCCAGAATGCCCAGCGGAATCTTGGTGATGGTGTCGGCCTCGTGCGGGTGCGCGACGCCGGTGGCGGCGGCCCCCCGGTACTCGCCGCGCCACACCAGGAAGTACCAGCGGCCCATGTAGAAGGCGGTCAGCAGCGCCACAATCAGGCCGATGGCGTACAGCACCGGCTGGGACTCGAAGGCGGCGGCCAGAATGGCGTCCTTGGAGAAGAAGCCGCTCCAGATGGGGATGCCGCTGATGGCGAGAACGCCCGCGATGGACACCAGATGCGTGAACGGCATGAACCGCCGCAGGCCGCCCATGCGCCGCACGTCCTGTTCGTCATGCAGGGCGTGAATCACCGCGCCCGCTGCCAGGAACAGCAGCGCCTTGAAAAACGCATGGCTCAGCAGGTGGAACACCCCCGCCGAGTATGCCCCCAGCCCCACGGCCAGGAACATGTAGCCCAGTTGCGAGACGGTGGAGAACGCCAGAATCTTCTTGATGTCGTGCTGGTTCAGGGCCGCCAATGCGCCGTACAACGCGGTCAGGCCGCCCACCCAGGCCACCCACAGCGAGGCGTTGGGGGCCAGTTCGTACAGGAAGTGGCTGCGGGTGATCAGATACACCCCGGCCGTGACCATTGTGGCGGCGTGAATCAGCGCCGAGACGGGCGTGGGGCCGGCCATCGCGTCGGGCAGCCAGGTGGTCAGCGGCAACTGACCGCTCTTGCCAATCGCGCCCACCAGCAGGAACAGGCAGGCCAGTTCCACCCCGGCGGTGGCGACGCTCACGCCCTCCACCCGCGTGGCCAGTTCGGGAATGCTCAGGGTGCCGTACAGCTTGTACAGCAGGAACATGCCCAGCATGAAGCCCAGATCACCGATGCGGTTCATGATGAACGCCTTGCGGGCCGCATTGGAGTTGTTGACGCCCTCCTGCTCGCCCGCCGCGCGGATGTCCTTGTCTGAAGACTCGCTGCCGCGCCCGCTGAACCAGAAGCCGATCAGCAGGTAAGAGGCCATGCCCACGCCTTCCCAGCCCACGAACATCAGCGGGTAGGAGTCGGCCAGCACCAGAATCAGCATCATGGCGACGAAGAAGTTCAGGAAGGCGAAAAAGCGCGTAAACCGGGCGTCGTGCGCCATGTAGCTGATGGAATACAGGTGGATCAGGAAGCCGATACCGGTGATGATTAAAGCCATCAGGGCGCTCAATTGATCCAGATAGAAGCCGACGCTCAGGTTGGCGTTCAGCGCCATGTTGGGCAGCCACGTCCACAGGGTTTCCTGCGCGGGCACGTCGGTCTGGCCCAGGTAGCGGATGACGGCCACGACAAAGGCCGCGCCGATGAGACCGGTCGCCAGCCAGCCGCCGGTTTTCCCGGGAAAGAGTCGTGGAAGGACCATCAGCAGGGCAAAGCCTATTAAAGGCAGCAGGGGCAGCAGATACAGAAGAGGCACGCTCAGCACTCAGCCTTTCATCGCCGCGAGATCGTCCACGTTGGTGGTCTCGCGCTTGCGGAAGATGGCGACGATGATGGCCAGGCCAATCGCCACCTCGGCGGCGGCCAGGGTCATCACGATAAACACGGCGGTCTGCCCGGTCAGGTCACCCCAGGAGCGGGCAAAGGCCACCAGCGCGATGTTGGCGGCGTTCAGCATCAGCTCCACGCTCAGGAAGACCATGATCGCGGTGCGGCGGGTCAGCACGCCGATCATGCCCAGGGCAAAAAGAATGCCCGACAGGGCGATGTAATAACTGGTGGGCACCATTACGCGCGCACCTCCCCTTCGTCGTCACGGTGCTGCAAGACAGGTTGCGGGCCGCTCCTGGAAGCCGAGCCCACCGGCGGGGCCAGCAGTTCGGCCTCACTGTCGGGCACGTTGTCCGGTTGCGGCACGGACCGCTGCACCAGCGCCACCGCGCCCACAATGGCGACCAGCAGCAGAATGCTGACCGCCTCGAACGGCAGCAGGAAGCGGGTCAGCAGGGTCTCCCCCACCACCGACGCCGAGCCACCGCCCAGCGCCGCCGTCGCCTCGGCCAGCGGGCGCGGCTCCGTGTAGGAAAAGGCCAGGACCGTGAACGATCCGGCCAGCACCACACCGCCCAGGCCCGCCAGTTCGCGCACGTAGGGAATCGGATCGCGCCCGGTGATGGGCGTGTTGGCGTTCAGCAGCATGATCACGAACAGGAACAGCACCATGATCGCCCCGGCGTACACGATCACCTGCGTGGCCGCCAGGAACGAGGCGTTCAGGGTGGCAAACAGCCCCGCCACGCTGATCAGGGTGCCCACCAGGCCCAGCGCCGCATGCACCGCGTTCTTCGCCGAGATGGTAATGATGCCGCCCACCAGGGAGAGCGCGCCGAGGAGAATAAAGGCGATCATCATGGCCTGTTACCCGTAGCGCACGTGACGGCAGATGGAGCGTTCAGGCCCTCAGACACTTTCACTTTCTGACCCTTGTTCAGGCAGTTCACGGATACTCCACCCCCTCCAGTTCCGCGCGTGGCGGACCGTCCAGCTGAAAGCCCAGGCGGACAGGCTTGCCACTCTTCGCGGCCTCGCGGCGCTGGGGCAGGCTGCCGGTCACGCCCACCAGCATGTCTTCCTTGGCGTACACGAAGTCGCCGTACCGGTAGTCGGCCATCTCGAACTCGTTGCCCATCACCACCGCGCCGGTGGGGCAGGCTTCCTCACACATGCCGCAGAAGATGCAGCGCAGCATGTTGATCTCGTAGACCTTGGCGTAACGCTCGCCGGGGCTGTGCGGGGCGGCCGGATCGTTCTCGGCGGCCTCCACGTAGATGGCGTAGGCCGGGCACGCGGCGGCGCACAGCGAGCAGCCGATGCACTTTTCCAGGCCGGTGCCGGGATGCCGGGTCAGGACGTGCCGTCCCCGGAACCGGGGTTGCAGGGTCGCCCGCTCTTCCGGGTAACTGACGGTCACGGGCTTCTGGAACAGCTTGCCCAGTGTCAGGCCCATGCCCTTGGCAATGTCAAGAACGCCCATGTGGATCTCCTTCGGGGGGTGAGTGAAGCGTGGTCCGGCGTAGGGAAAGCGGCGAGGGGACGCGCACAGAACCGTCCATCTCAATCCCCTCCGACGGGACGCGCAGGCTTGACGGGCACTTTCGGCGCGGCAGGCGCGCTCCACAGCGCCCGCACGCGGTCACTCATCAGGAATAGGCCCAGCAGCCCAGCGAGGCTCAGCAGGCCCAGGAACCACAGGCCCAGGCCAGCGGGCTTCAGGAACGCCAGGTAAAAGGCCACCAGCATGGTGTTGGTCAGCGCCGCCGGCAGCACCAGCTTCCAGCCCAGACGCATCAGCTGGTCATAGCGGAAGCGCGGCAGGGTGGCGCGCACCCAGATAAACAGGAACAGGAAGAAGGCGATCTTGACCACCAGCCAGATGATCGGCCAGCCGCTGATGCCGGGAATCAGCCCGTCCAGAAACACCGGCCCACGGTAGCCGCCAAAGAACAGCGTCGCCATCAGGGCCGAGGCGGTGATCATGTTGACGTACTCGGCCATCTGGAACAGCGCCCACTTGATGGCGGTGTACTCGGTCAGGTAGCCGGCCACGATTTCCTGCTCGGCTTCCGGCAGGTCAAAGGGCGTGCGGTTGACCTCGGCAAACGAGCTGAGCAGGAACAGCGCGAAGGCGAACACCTGAAATAGCACCGTCCAGCCGGCCAGCGCCTGCCACTCCACTATCACGCGGAAGTTCAGGGAGCCGATCAGCATCAGCGTGCCCAGGATGCTCAGGCCCATGCCGAGCTCGTAGCTGATCATCTGCGCGCTGCTTCTCAGGCCGCCCAGGATCGGGTACTTGCTGCCCGAGGCCCAGCCGCCCAGGAAGATGCCGTACACGCCCATGCTGGTCAGCGCCAGCAGCGCCAGCAGCCCGGCGTCCAGGTTGTAGACCCAGGGATCGGCCCCGAACAGGCTGCCGGCCGGGCCCGCCGGAATACCGCCGAAGGCGGTCAGCGCCATGCCAATCGCGATGATCGGCGCCAGGGTATACACCAGCTTGTCGGCCATGGTGACCTGCAGGTCTTCCTTGAAGATGCTCTTGATGGCGTCGGCCAGGGGTTGCAGCAGGCCCATCGGCCCCACGCGGTTTGGCCCCCAGCGAATCTGCATGCGCGCCAGCAGCCGGCGCTCGACTAAAGTCATGTACGCGAAGGTGGTCAGCAGCGCCAGCGCCACCAGCACCGCTTTGAGCAGGGTAATCAGGGCGGCAATCAGCCAGTCGGGCATCAGTCATCCCCTCCTGCGGGGGCCGCGCCCAGCATCGGCAGCGGCTGGAGGGTGGCGGGAATCAGGGTCTGGACCGAGGGTTGCATGCGCTCGGTCCACAGCTTCGGGGTGTGGGTCTGTTCGGTGGGGGCGACGTGGGTGGTGCGGAACGCATGGATCACGCCGCGCTCCGGCAGGCCGCCCAGCTTGATCCCCAGCTTCTGCGCGGCCAGCGCCTGCGCCGACTTCAGGCCGCGTGCGGGGGCGCGCAGGCCCAGCGCCTCGGCCACGGCGGTCAGGGTGCGGATCAGGTCGGCGGCCTCGCCCGCGCTCAGGGCGGCCTGCTCCAGCGGGAGCAGGCGCCCTTCCAGGTTGACGGTGGTGCCGCGCTTCTCATAATTGGTGACGGCAGGCAGCACCACGTCCGCCAGCCGCGCGGTGGCGGTCAGGTGCGAGTCGTGAACGATGGTCAGCCCCCGCGCCCGCACGCCGGGGTCCAGGCGGCTGATGAAGGCGGCGGGCGCCTCGGCCACGCGGGCAAACGGCAGACCGCCGTCACGCGGCACCAGATTCAGCGCGGCCAGCCCCTTGCTGTTGGCCGCCGCAGGAATCGCCATGACCCTCGCGCCGGTGCGGGCGGCCAGTTCGCTGAGCTGCGCGGCAAACGACCCGGAAGCGCCGTTCAGTACGTCGGCCCCCAGCACAATCACGGCCTTCTCGGCGTCCGTGAGCAGCCGCAGCGCGGCGTGCAGTTCGGCGGTGTCGGGCTGGCCCAGCCGTTCCAGGGCGTTGTGCCCGTTGGAGGAGGCGCGGATGCCTGCGTGCGCCCACAGCCGCGATTCCCGGCCGATCACTGCCAGCTTCTGCGGGTTACGGGCCGGACGTTCCACCAGCCGCAGGTCGGCGATGGCGGTGCCGTGCGCGTATTCGGGCGGCAGCAGCCCGCCGCGCAGCATTTCCAAGATGCGCAGCTCCAGAATCGGGGCCTCCTCGCCCAGATCCGCACCAATCACCACCACGGCGTCGGCGGTGGCCACGTCGTCCAGGGTGGCCGCGCCGTTGGGCATGGCGTCCAGCGACACCTCGTAGCGGGGCCAGTGGTCCACATGTCGGGTGCCCAGGGCGTCGGCCAGGGCTTCCAGCGCCACGCCCTCTTCCAGCGTGCTGTCGGCGTTCAGGTATAAGCCCAGATCGGCGACGCTGTGGTGGGCCATGCCGGCCCGGATGGCGGCAATCGCCGCGTCCCAGCTGGCCTCCTGCAACTCGCCGTTCACGCGCAGCAGCGGCACGGTCAGCCGCCGCTCGGAGGCAAACGCATGACCAAAGCGGCCCGCGTCGCAGATCCAGGCCTCGTTCACCTCGCGGTTCTCGCGGGCCACGATGCGCTCCAGGCGACCGTTGCGGGCGTCCACCGTGATCGAGCAGCCCACCGGGCAGAGGGTGCAGGTGGTGGGCGTGTGGTCGTATTCCCAGTTGCGCCCCCGGAAGCGCGCCACGTTGTCCAGCAGCGCCCCCACCGGGCAGATGTCGGCGATGTTGCCCTGAAAGCCCAGAGGCAGACCGCCCTCTTCGGTATCGATGAAGGTGTGCCCGCCCCGCTCGATGAAGTCCAGCACTTCCTGGCCCGGCACTTCCTCGAAGTAGCGCACACAGCGCTTGCAGTGAATGCAGCGCTCCTGATCCAGAATGATGAAATCGGACAGGGGGTAATGCTTGTCGGCGTGGCGGCGGTCAAAGCCGAAACGGCTGGCCCCGTAGCCGTACTCGAAGGCGCGGTCCTGCAGCTCGCATGCGCCGCCCTTGTCGCAGGTGGGGCAGTCCAGCGGGTGGTTCAGCAGGGTGAACTCCATCATGCCGGCCTGCGCTTTGGCCACCACCTCGCTGCTGCGGGCGGTCTTGATGTGCATGCCGTCGGTGGCCTGCATGGTGCAGGAGGCCATCGGCTTGGGGAACCAGAAGATCTTGGGCTGGCCCGTGGCGTCGTCCATGACGAACGAGCCGTCCTTTTCCTTGCGCGGCGAACCGGTTTCCACCAGGCACATGCGGCACGCACCCACCGGGCTCAGGTACTTGTGGGCGCAGAAATAAGGCACGTCGCCGCCCGCCTCGAACACCGCGTCGATGGCGGAGGTTCCGGCAGGAAGATCGAGTGATACGCCGTCTACGTGGACTTTCATGCGTCTCTCCAGCGGTTGCGGGGCGGATAGGTGGGCGTCTGGAGCTGCGCCAGCGAGTCGTATTCCTCGCGGAACAGCTCAATGCTGCTCAGCACCGGCCCCAGGCAGGCGTCGGCCAGCGCGCAGAAGCTGCGGCCCCCGATGTTCTCGGACATATCCAGAATCAGCTGCACGTCGCCGGGCTGGCCGTGGCCGCGCACCAGCTTCTCGTACATGCGGGTCATCCAGCTGGAAATCCCCTCGCGGCACGGCGTGCATTTGCCGCAGGACTCATGGCCGTAAAAGCGCACCATGTTCCAGGTGGCGTTCACGATGCAGTCGGCCTTCGGGATCACCGTCACGCCCCCGGTACCCAGCATGGACCCGGCAGCGGCGATGCTCTCGTAATCCATCGGCGTGTCCAGAATGGCGTCGGTGTACGGAAGCAGCGGGCAGCTGGAGCCGCCGGGGATGATGGCCTTCATTTCCTCCAGGGGACCGCCCGCCCAGTCGTAGATCAGCTCGCGGAAGGTGGTGCCTAGCGGCAGCTCGTACACGCCGGGCCGCGCCACCGGGCCGGACACCTGGAACAGCTTCATCCCCTTGCTTTTCTCGGTGCCCATTTCCGCGTGCCACTCCGCGCCAAATTTCAGGATCTGGGTGGCGGCGCAGAAGGTCTCCACGTTGTTGATGGTGGTGGGCAGTCCGTACAACCCGGCGGCAGCGGGAAACGGCGGTTTCAGGCGGGGGTTGGCCCGCAGGCCCTCCAGGCTGTTCATCAGCGCCGTTTCCTCGCCGCAGATGTACGCGCCCGCACCCCGGTGCAGGTGCAGCTGGAAATCGAACCCGCTGTTCAGCACGTTCTGGCCCAGCAGCCCGGCGACCCGCGCCTCCTCAATGGCGGCCTGGATGCGCTGGGCGGCGTGGACGTACTCGCCCCGGATGTAGATGTAGCCGACAGAGGCCCGCATGGCGTAGGCAGCGATGAGCATGCCCTCGATCAGCTGGTGGGGGTCTTCCGAGAGCAGGTAGCGGTCCTTGAAGCTGCCCGGCTCCGACTCATCGGCGTTGCAGATGATGTAGTGGGGCTTGCCGTCGTTGAGCGGCATGAACGACCACTTGAGGCCAGTGGCAAAGCCCGCGCCGCCGCGTCCGCGCAGGCCGGACTTCTTGACCTCCTCGATCACGGCGTCCGCGCCCATGCCAAAGGCGCGCTTGACGGCCTCATAGCCCCCGTTGCGGCGGTAGTACGCCAGCGTCCAGCTGTCCGGCTGCCCCACGTGAGCGTACAGGGTGGGGGCAAAACGCGGGTCCTTGCCGCTGGTGATGGGTTTGGGCGGGGTGGGGGCCACGGCGGTCATGCTTCGCCTCCAGGGGCAAGAAAGGGCAGCTGGCTCAGGCCGGTCATGCTGGCCCCGACGGCCTCGCCGCTGGCCAGCACCTGACGGCCCTCGGCATTGATGGTCACCGGGACCGGGTTGTCGGGCAGCGGCTGAAGGTCCGCGCGCAGCGATTCCAGAATGCGGGCGCACTTGCCCGGCGTTACCCGCTCGTAATAGCCGTCATCGTTGATCTGCATCATCGGGGCGGTGCCGCACGAGCCCAGGCATTCCACCTTCTGCACGCTGAAGCGCCCGTCCGGGCTGACCTCGCCCGGCTGCACGTCCAGTTGCGCGACCAGATGGTCCCACAGCTCGTCGGACCCGGCCAGCGAACACATCACCGTGCTGCATACCTGAAGATGGTATTTGCCGGTGGGCAGCGTGTGGTACGTGGAATAGAAGCTCATGACGCTGCGGACCTCGGTGGCGGTGGTGCCGCACAGGGCCGCGATCTCGTCCATACGCGAGCCGCTCACGAAGCCCTCGGCGTCCTGAACCTCACGGATCAGGGGCATCAGCGCCGAGCGGCGGCCCTGCGGGGAATCGGGGTAACGCGAGAAGATGTCGGCCACGAGGGGTTGTTTATCGGCGAAGTAACTCAAGCTGTGGCTCCTTACCGGTCCACGTCCCCGAGCACGGGGTCGATGGTGGCGAGAATGGTGATCAGATCGGCGAACTGCGCGCCCACACAGGCGTACTCCAGCGCTTGCAGGTTCACGAAGCTGGGGGCGCGGATCTTGACCCGGTACGGCATGCTGCCGCCGTCACTGACGATGTAATACCCGACCTCGCCGCGCGCCGACTCGGTGGGCACGTAGACCTCGCCCACGGGCGGGTGGAAGCCCTCGGTGACCAGTTTGAAGTGGTGGATCACCGCCTCCATGCTGGTTTCCAGCTCGTGCCGGGGCGGCAGACTGATCTTACGGTTGGGATCCCGGACCGGGCCGGGCCGCAGGCGTTCCAGCGCCTGCCGGATGATCTTGATGCTCTCGCCGAATTCCCACAGCCGCATGTTGAAGCGCGCGAGGCTGTCGCCGTCCTGGCTGGTCACGACGTTGAAGTCGTAGGTCTCGTAGCCGCAGTACGGGTTGTCCTTGCGGTTGTCGAGTGGCACGCCGGACGCGCGCAGGTTCGGCCCGGTCAGGCCCAGGTCCAGGGCCACGTCCGGCGGAATGATCCCGACCCCACGCGCCCGGTCCTGGAAGATGGGATTGTTGGCGAACAGCGTGGTGTACTCCTCCACGCCCTTTTCCATCTGGACCAGAAAGCGCGAGACCATCGCGGGCCAGTCGTCGGGAATATCGCGGTACAGGCCGCCCACCCGGAAGTAGCCCTGGTTCATGCGGTAGCCACAGACGGCCTCGAACAGATCCTGGCAGCTTTCCTTCTCGCGGAAGGCGTAGAAGAACGGCGTCAGCGCACCCAGGTCCAGCAGGCCGGTGCCCACGAACACCAGATGGCTGTGGATGCGCCCCAGCTCGTGCAGGATCACGCGGACGGTGGTGGCGCGTTCCGGCACCTCGGCCCCCAGCAATTTTTCCACGCTGAGGACATAGGACAGCTCGTGACTGAAACTGTGCAGGTAATCGGTGCGCGGCGCGTAGGTCACGCCCTGCTGGTAGGTGCGGTTCTCAAAGGTCTTCTCGAAGCCGGTGTGCAGGTAGCCCATGTGCGGCGTGACCTTGATCACGTACTCGCCGTCCATGTCCACCACCAGCCGCAGCACACCGTGCGTGCTGGGATGCTGCGGCCCCACATTCAGTGACATGATCTCGGTGTGCATCAGGGCGCCGGACTCTCTGTTGAGACGCCCGTCGACAGTGGATTCCTGATGATCGCCGGTCATCTGGCGGCGCGGCAGGGTGCCGGAACTGGGGTCCTGCCGCAGGTCGCGCAGGGCCTCGCGCTCCTTGACGGTGGTGCGGTCCTTGCTGGTCATGCAAACCCTCCTTGCAGATAATGCAGAACGCGTTTGCCCCTCACTTCGGCCCTCCCTCTGGCATCACCGGCGGCAGACGGTCCTCGCCGCGCCCGCGCCGCAGTTCGCCCCGGTAGCCGGTCAGGCCAGACTGCTGCCCGGTCACGCCGGCCCGGAAGGCGGCAGGGTCCAGAAAGCGCCCGTCGCGGAACAGGGTGGGCGTCTCGCCCAGCGGAAAGTCCTTGCGCAGGGGATGGCCTTCGAGATCGTCGGGGGTCAACACCTTGCGCAGGTCCGGGTGACCGACAAAGTTCACACCCACCAGGTCGTAGACCTCGCGCTCCAGGTAATTGGCCGCCTTCCACACCGGGTACAGGCTGTCCAGCGCCTCGCCGTCGTCCAGCCACACCCGCAGGAACAGGCGGCGGTGATCGTAGGGGTGGTAGATGTTGTGCAACACGGCAAAGCGTTTGGGGCGGGGCTGGGTGTAGGTCAGGTAATCCAGCCCCACCGTGTCCATCAGCATGAAGCCGCGCTCCTTGAGGGCCTGTGCCACCTCCTGCAGCCGCTCGGGGGGCACAAGGGCGGTGGGTTCGGCCGAGTCGTCCTCGGTCAGGCCAAGTTCGGCCATCAGGCCGGTCACGTCACGCGGGTCTGCCGGCGGAGCAGGCATGGGGGCCGGAGTCCGGCCAATGGCCGCGCCGCTGGCCGTGACCGCCACGGGCGGGACCGCATCCGGCGTCACCGTGATTGCGGGCGACTCGGTGCGGATGACGGTCTGCGAGGGCTGGGGCTGCGACTGTGAGGACTGCATGCCCGCGTTCCGCCCGGTCAGGCGGTCAGGCTCCGGGGCGGGCGTCTTGTCGTCCTTCCCATCCGTCATCGCGTCCACGCATCCACCATCGGCAGCTGGTGGCCCAGCTGATCAAAGGCCTCGCCGCGCACCTTCTTCTGCAGCTGCATCACGGCGTAGATCAGCGCCTCGGGGCGCGGCGGGCAGCCCGGCACGAAAATGTCCACTGGCACCACGCTGTCCACGTTCTGCACGATGGCGTAGTTGTTGAACATGCCGCCCGAACTGGCGCACGCGCCCATGCTGATCACCCACTTGGGATCGGGCATCTGGTCGTAGACCCGGCGCATGATCGGGGCCATCTTCTTGCTCAGGCGTCCGGCCACGATCATCACGTCGGCCTGCCGGGGCGAGGCGCGGAACACTTCCGAGCCGAAGCGGGCCATGTCGTTGCGTCCGTTGGTGCTGCTCATCATCTCAATGGCGCAGCACGCCAGCCCGAAGGTGGCCGGCCACAGCGAGTTGCTGCGCCCCCAGGCCACCAGTTTCTCCAGACTGGAAAACAGGATGCCCTCGGATTCCAATTCCTGCCAGTCGCGGTCGATCAGTTCTTTCAGTGCCATGGGCCTGTCTCCTGAACAAAGTTGGAAAGCTTGAGGGGCTGGGAAGCGGCGGGGCTGAGCACACGGGCTGCGCCGGTGCCCGGCCGCCTGAAGCTACGCAGCGCTGGACGGCGTACAGCGCCCACTACGCCCATTCCAGCACCCGCTTTTTCAGCACGTACACGTAGCCCACCAGCAGCAGCAGCACGAAGGTCAGGGCCTCGAAGAAGGCAAAGGGAATCAGCTTCTGGTAGGCCACCGCCAGCGGGTAGAAGAAGGCGGTCTCGATGTCGAAGATGATGAACAGCATCGCCACCAGATAGAAGTGCACCGGGAAGCGCTGGTTGGTGCCGACGCCGCCGTGCTCGGGATCGTTGCCCGACTCGTAGGCCATCAGCTTGGCGCGGCTGGCCTTCTTTGGCCCCAGGATGGCGCTGACAATCACGGCCAGCACGCCAATGCCAACCGCCACAAGCAACATGATGACGAAGTTGAGGTATTCGATAACGATGCTCCTTTCTGCCCCGGACCTTTCTCAACTGCTCGTGAAAAACGGCACGAGTAGCTTCAAAAAAAGAGAGGGCAAATGAATAAAACGGTGGGTTAGGTTACGGCCCTGTTTTACCACGTTTACGCCTTCGCGGAGCCCTTCCTGCCTGCATTGGCCGCCGCCATGTTGCGGCGCTTACCGGGCCGGGCGAGACGGCATCTGGCCCCGTGAGCACAGTACGGAAATCAAGACCCCTTCCGGCCCCAGTGCACCGCCATCGGCTTCAGGTGCCGTCCGGTCCAGACGCCTTCACGGCCCTGTCCACGGAATGCCGGAGAACCCATACGGCTTCCGCCCCATGACGCAACAATTGAGAGAGCACCGCAAGGCGGCTCCATACCGCAGAACCCGCACCTTTCCTTCTGCTCGCTCCGCTTGGATTTCAGGTTCACACGTAAACCTTTCTATCGGAGTCGGTATCAGTTCAACAGTTCCACAAAATCGTCGTCGTCCGCGTCGTGCGCCAGGGGCAGCGTGAAAATGAAGGTGGCCCCGTGTCCGCGCACGGACTGCACGCTGATCGCGCCGCCGTGTTCCTCCACGGCCAGCTTGCAGAAGGCCAGACCCATGCCGGTGTCGAAGCGCCCGTGCAGCGTCAGACGCGACTGCTCAAAGGCGGCGAATAGGTTGGGAATGTCCTCGGCGGGAATGCCCTCGCCGTCGTCCTTCACGCTGAGCTGCACCGCGTCCTTGACTGCCCGCACCGTGACGGCGATCTGGCCGCCGCCGGTGGTGTGCTTCATGGCATTGCTGAGCAGGTTGGCCATGACCCGGCGCAGAATCTCGGGGTCGGCGCTGGCCGGGCTGAGGTTGCTCTCGACCTCGGTCCTGATCACGCGGTCGCGCATGCCGCTGCCCACATCGCCGCAGGCCAGCGCAATCACCTCCTGAAACATGGGCGAGAACATCAGCTCGCGCCTGAGGTTCATCTTGCCGGCCTGAATCTTGCGGATGTCGAGCATGTTGACCGCCAGATGCAGCAGGTGCTGGGTCTCGTCGCGGGCCACCTTGAGCAGCTCGCGCGAGTCGTCCGGCACGCGGGCGTCGTCCTGCACGATCTCCAGCAGGCCCATCACGGCGGCAATCGGGTTCTTCAGGTCATGCACCAGCATGTGAATCAGCTGGTCACGCACCTTTTCCTCGTGGTCCCAGTCGTCGCTGCGGCGTTGCAGGGCCGCCACCCGGCCGTGCAGGTCCCGGCTCTGCTGGGCGCGGGCCAGCATGTTGCCCACCTGCAGGGCCACGGCCTCCGGCGCGGTGGTGTCGCTGATCAGGGCGTCGGCCCCGGCGGACAGCAGCGCGCCCAGCCCCTTGGTGCCCACCGCCAGCCACTGGGTCCCGGCCAGTTCAGCGCGCTGGCGCAGCATCGGCAGTACCTGGGCCAGCGGCACCCCCGGAACGTCGGTGTACAGCAGCGCCACGGCAGGGGGCTGGACATGCGCCTCGCGCAGCAGGGCCTCGGCACTCCCGACATGCACGACAGTGGCCTGCGGCAGCAGCGACGCAAGTGGCCGGACGCGGGCACGGTCCGCGGACACCACGAAGACGGTCTGGGCATCAGGAAGGGTCATTGAATGAGCGCTAGTGTAGCGTGTGCGTCTCGCCAGGCGGGAAGGGGTTGTGCCGCAGCCTCTATCCCCGGATCACCGGGTGAATGTGGAGCCACAAGAATCAGCCGGCCCGGCTCTTCAGAACGACATCAGGTCGCGGGCCGCCCCGGTCAGATCGCCGCTGCCCGCCAGACTGCTGCCCACCAGCACCGCGTCGGCCAGGCCGCGAATCTCCGCGATCTGCGGCGGGGTGCGGTAGCCGCTCTCGGCCACCAGCATGCCCGCGAAGCCGCGCTGCCGCGCCAGCCGGATCAGACGCGGGCTGACCGCCAGATCAATCTCCAGCGTCTTCAGGTCACGGTTGTTCACGCCGATGATGCGCGCGCCACAGGCCAGGGCCACCTCCAGTTCGGCCTCGTCGTGGACCTCCACCAGGGCGTCCAGCCCCAGGTGGTGGGCCATTTCCAGGTACGCGCCCGTGGCCTCGCCCAGCACGCTTACCATCAGCAGCGCCGCCGCCGCGTTCCACTCGGCAGCCTCGCGCAGCATGGCGGGATGCACCACGAAGTCCTTTCGCAGGACCGGCAACGTCACGGCGCCGATCACCCCATGCAGCGCCTGCGGATTGCCGTCGAAGTGCCGGGGCTCGGTCAGCACGCTGATGGCCGCTGCACCTCCCGCCTCGTAGGCCCGCGCCGCCGCCGCCGGGTCTAGCGGGGCAATCGCGCCCTGGCTGGGGCTGGCCCGCTTGACCTCGGCGATTAGAGCCAGGGCCGGGCCGCTCAGGGCTGTCTCGAACCGGCGGGAGGCGGGCCGCGCGGGACCGGGATCCAGGCTGGCCCCGCGGTAATCCCCGGCCCGTTCCTGCACGATGCGGCCCAGGACGCCCGGCACGCGGCTCAGCTCAGGAAGAAGGAGGCCATTCACGCGCCGGAGTATACGGGGCGCAGACCGCCCATCAGGCCAGGGGCGTGTTAGCCTGACGGCCATATGAGTCCCGCTTCCGGCTCCCCTTCCGTTCCCGGCCTTGTCCCCGGCCCCGGCCCGGTCCAGATCACGCGGGAGCAGCTTCAGGCCCGCGTGGGTGAACTGGCCGCCAAGATCCGCGAGGAATACCGGGGGCGCGAACCGCACCTGATCTGCGTCCTGAACGGCGCGTTCATGTTCCACGCCGATCTGGTCCGCGCGCTGGACATGCCCTGCACCATGGATTTTCTGCAGGCCAGCAGCTACGGCAACGCCAAGCAGAGCAGCGGCGAGGTCCGGCTGGTCAAGGACCTGCAGTTCCCCATCAGCGACCGCCACGTGATTCTGGTCGAAGACATCGTGGACACCGGCATCACCATGAATTACCTGCTGCACTACCTGGAAGGGCGCGGCCCGGCCACCATCAAGATCGCCGCCCTGCTGAGCAAGCCCAGCCGCCGCAAGGTGGAGGTCCCGGTGGAATACCTGGGCTTCACCATCCCCGACGCCTTCGTCTACGGCTACGGGCTGGACCGGGCACAGTACGACCGCAACCTGCCGTTTATCACCAGTCAGGAGTAAGCAGGCCGAGGTCCACAGGCCGGGAACCTGTCTGAGTCTCCCGATCATCGGGCCGGACGGCGACGCTACCCTGGGGCATGACCGACACCGCCAAGACGCGCAGGCTCAACTGGAACTCTTACCATGTCACGCAGGGCGACGAACGCGCCCCGAACCGGGCCATGCTGCGGGCGGTGGGCTTTGGTGACGGCGACTTCGAGAAGCCGATCATCGGCGTGGCGCACGCGCAGAGCAACATCACGCCGTGCAACAACGGGCTGGGCGAGCTGGCCGGACACATCACCGACGCGATCCATGAAGGCGGAGGGATGCCGCAGGTCTACGGCACCATCACCGTCTCGGACGGGATTTCAATGGGCACCGAGGGCATGAAGTGTTCGCTGGTGTCGCGCGAGGTGATTGCCGACAGCATCGAAACCGTGTCGCGTGGGCAGTCTCACGACGGCGTGATCGTGGTGGGCGGCTGCGACAAGAACATGCCGGGAGCCATGATCGGCATTGCCCGCCTGAACATTCCGGCCATCTTCGTGTACGGCGGGACCATCAAACCCGGCCATTACAACGGCCAGGACCTCACCATCGTGAGCGTATTCGAGGCGGTGGGCGCCTTCGGCGCCGGCAAGATCAGCCGCGAGGACTTCACCCAGATCGAGAAGAAGGCCTGCCCCGGCAACGGCTCCTGCGGCGGCATGTACACCGCCAACACCATGAGCAGCGCCTTTGAAGCGATGGGCATGAGTCTGCCGTTTAGCAGCACCATGAGCGCGGTGGACGCCGAGAAGGCCACCTCCAGCGCCGACAGCGCCCGCGCCCTGCTGCGGCTGATCGAGGCCGACATCCGCCCGCTGGATATCCTGACCAGGAAAGCTTTCGAGAACGCCATTACCGTGATCATGGCCGTGGGCGGCAGCACCAACGCCGTGCTGCACCTGATGGCGATTGCCCACGCCTGCGACATCGACCTGACGCTGGCGGACTTCGAGCGTATCCGTGAGCGCACCCCGGTGTTCTGTGACCTGAAGCCCAGCGGGCAGTACGTTGCCACCGATCTGCACGAGGTGGGCGGCATACCGCGCGTGATGAAGATGCTGCTGAAAGAGGGTCTGCTGCACGGTGACTGCCTGACCGTAACCGGCAAGACCGTCGCCGAGAACCTGAAGGGCGAGCAGGATACACCTGACGCCGGACAGGACGTGATCCGCCCCTACGCAGAGCCGCTGTACACGCAGGGCCACCTGGCCATCCTGCGCGGCAACCTGGCCCCGGAAGGAAGTGTCGCCAAGATCAGCGGCCTGAAAAGCATCAAGATCACCGGCCCGGCGCGCGTCTTTGAGTCCGAGGAACAGTCGATGCACGCCATCATGGATGACCAGATCAACCCCGGCGACGTGCTGGTCATCCGCTACGAGGGACCGAAAGGCGGCCCCGGCATGCGCGAGATGCTCTCTCCCACCAGCGCGATCATCGGTAAGGGTCTGGGCGACAGCGTGGGTCTGATCACCGACGGACGCTTCTCGGGCGGCACCTTCGGGCTGGTGGTGGGCCACGTTGCCCCCGAAGCCTACGTGGGCGGCCCGATTGCCCTGGTCCACGAGGGCGACACCATCGAGCTGAATGCCGAGACCTGTGAACTGACCCTGCATGTGGACGAGGCGGAGATTGAGCGGCGCCGCGCCGCGTGGGTGCAGCCCGAACCGCGTTACAAGCGCGGCGTGCTGGCAAAATACGCCAAACTGGTGAGCAGCGCGGCGGTGGGGGCGTATACGGACTGACAAGCACGTTTACCGGCGCCCCAATCCCTGACATCCCAGGCCCGCGCCAACACCACACCGACCGCCGGATCGTCGGCGTGGTGCTGTAGCAGGACACCATAGTGACGTGCCAGACATCCGGTATGCCGATCTCCTGGCAGGACGTGTGGACGCAGCCGCTACAGTCTCGCGGCCTCTGGGCGCTGCTGGGATTTCTCCGGAGTGAAGTGGCCGTCAGGGCCGGGAGACCTCCACTCGGGCGATCTCGTCCCAGCACCAGAACCCGGACCGGGCCATGCTGTGCAGGCGGCGGCGGAACGCCTGATGCTCGCGCAGATAGGCATCGAACTCGGCGGCGGAGCGCAGCGGCAGCCCGGCCTCGCAGAGGGGTTGCAGGTCAGGGGGCGGCGGGACGGGGGCGTCCAGCCCGCTGTGCACACGGCTGTACGAGCGGGTCAGGCTGTCCACACTCTCCAGGCTGCGGCGCAGGCCCCGCGGGGTCTCCATGTCCAGGGCGCCGCCAATGATCATCAGGGCCTCGCCCAGCATGGGGAGGGCGGCGTCCAGCGCCTGCCCCCGCTGATGCTCGTGAAACCGGTGCAAGTTGGGCGTACTGAGATGCTGCGCGTCCAGCGTGTTGAGCTGGGTGTGCAGGTCTGTCAACAGGCCCTGGACCCCGTCCGGATACCCCTGCACAGCGTCCAGGACAAGCGCCTGGACATCGGGTCCGGCGCGGTGCAGCAGCAGGGCAAACTCTCGGCGGGCGCTGCGGGCCTGGGCCACCGGAACGATGAAGGTGATGGCGAAGGTCAGCAGGAAAAAACCGGAGATGGCCGTGATGTCCGTCAGCACGCGCCACACGGTACTGGTGGCAACGATGTCCCCCAGACCCAGCGTGCTGACGCTGTAACCCACGAAATACACCACCTCGCCGAAGCTGGCGGGCTGGCCCGTCTTTGCGACTTCCAGTGCGCCGGGCCACGCCCAGAACACCAGGCTCCAGCCCAGCCACAGCAGCGCCGTCCAGATGTTCAGCGTCCCCGAGATCAGCGCCACCGTGCTGTAGGCCAGCACCGAGCGGCGACCGCTCACGCGGGCCAGCCCGCGGACGGCAGCGTAGACCCGCCGGTGAATCCAGCGGCTCAGGTGACCCTCGCCGGCCTGTAACCCCGACAGCAGGGCGTCCAGCAGCACGGCCAGCAGCAGCGCCGCACCGGGCACCCACAGCAGGGAGCGCAGGGCGTCCATCACGGGACCGTCAACTCAGGCTGACCGCTCAGCCCTCCAGCTCCGCAAACACGGCCCGGCTGATCACCAGTTGCTGAATCTCAGAGGTGCCCTCGTAGATCTCGGTGACCTTGGCGTCACGGTACAGCCGCTCGACAGGGTAGTCGCGGCTGTAGCCGTTGCCGCCGAAGACCTGAATGGCGTCCCGCGTGCAGTCCACCGCCGCCTCGGAGGCCAGCAGTTTGGCCATGCTGGCCTCCTTGCCGTACGGCTGCCCCTGGTCCTTGAGCCACGCGGCTTTCAGGGCCACCAGCCGCGCACTCTCGATGCGGGCGGCCATGCGGGCGATCTTGAACGACACGCCCTCGAATTCGCGCAGTTTCTTGCCGAACTGCTCGCGTTCATTGGCGTAGCGGCTGGCGTGCTCCAGCGCGGCGCGGGCGATACCAATGGCCTGCATGGCAATCCCGATGCGCCCGGCGTCCAGGCTGGCCAGGGCCACGATCAACCCCTGGCCCTCCTCGCCCACCATGTTCCCGTGCGGCACGCGCACGCCGTCAAAGGTGACGGTGGTGGTGTGCGCGGCGTGCAGGCCCATCTTTTCTTCCGGCTTGCCGAAGCCCAGGCCATCTGTGCCCCTCTCAACGATAAAACAGCTCACGCCGCGTGCGCCGCTTCCCCCGGTGCGGGCCATCACCAGATACGTCTCGGCCTGACCGCCGCTGGTGATCCACGCCTTCGCGCCGTCCAGTACCCAGTCGTCGCCGTCGCGGGTGGCTTTCAGGCGCAGACTGGCGGCGTCGCTGCCCGCACTGGCCTCGGTCAGGCAGAACGCGCCGATCTTCTCGCCGCTGGCCAGGGGCTTCAGGTACGCCTCGCGCTGGGCGTCGGTGCCGTAGCGCAGGATCATCTGTTCGGGCAGGCCGTTCTGCACGCTGACGATCACGCCCACGCTGGCGTCCGCCGCCGAGATCTCTTCCAGGCACAGGGCGTAGGTCACGCTGTCCAGCGCCGCGCCGCCCCACGCTTCGGGCACGGTGGCTCCCAGCAGGCCCATCTCGGCCAGCCCGCGCAACTGCGGGTGCGGGAACTCGCCGCTGCGGTCATAGTCGGCAGAGTGCGGCGCGATCTCGGCGCGGCAGAAATCGCGGACGTGTTGCAAGATCACGCGGCTGTCGTCGTTCAGGGCGAACCCCATGCCACTGGTCATCCCGCTCTCGGCAGGAACGGGCGCGTCGGTTACGGTCATGCCCGCAGCTTACCAAGCGTCGCCCGCACCAAACGGGCGTTCGGCTGACACTCAGCCCTCCGGCACCCAGCCTCCCCGTCTCTGAACTTCATTGGGGCACGTCCCCCTCTCCCGGACTGTGCCTCTCCCTGCTCCACCCCCTAACGAGCGTTTGTTAGACTGCCAGGTACAGATGACCGACACCAACACCAGCGCCCCGGCACAGCCTGCCGCCAGCTCAGCGTGGGCTGACGCTCTGGCACGCCTCGAGAGTGATCAGCGCAGGGTCCACGCCGGCGGCGGCGCCAAGGCCCAGGCCCGGCAGCACGACAAGAACCGCCTGACCGCCCGTGAACGCATTGCCCACCTGACCGACGACGGTACCCCCTTCGACGAACTGATGACCTTTGCCGGGTGGGAGATGTACAGCGACGTGGGCGGCTGCCCCAGCGGCGGCGTCGTCACTGGCATCGGCACCGTGGCGGGCCGCCCGTGGATGATCATCGCCAACGACGCCACCGTCAAGGCGGGTGCGTTTTTCCCCATCACCGCCAAGAAGGTGATCCGGGCGCAGACCATCGCGCTGGAAAACCACCTGCCGCTGATTTATCTGGTGGACTCGGCGGGCGTGTACCTGCCCATGCAGGACGAGATCTTCCCCGATCAGGACGACTTTGGGCGCGTCTTTTACCTGAACGCCCGCATGAGCGCGCGCGGCATTCCGCAGATCGCCGCCATCATGGGCAACTGCGTGGCCGGGGGTGCGTACCTGCCGGTCATGTGCGACACCCTCGTCATGACCGAGGGTTCGGGCCTGTACCTGGCCGGGCCGGCGCTGGTCAAGGCCGCGATTGGTCAGGTCGTGGATTCGGAAGAACTGGGCGGGGCCGACATGCACGCCGCGATTGCCGGAACCGTGGATTACAAGGAACCGGACGACGACGCGGCCCTGCGGCGGGTGCGGGCGCTGGCGGACCTGTACGCGCAGGGCGACGTGGCCCCGTGGGCCAGACGCCGCGCGGAGGTCCGGGAGGCCTCGGGCCGTGACCTGAGCGAGATCGTGGGCTTTGAGAGCGGCAAGACCTACGACGTGCGTGACCTGATCACGTCCATCACCGACGGCGGCGAGTTCCACGAGTTCAAGCCGGAATACGGCGAGACCATCGCGTGCGGCTTCTCGCGGGTGGGCGGCTACCCGGTGGCCTTTGTCGCCAACCAGCGCACCGTGATCAAGAAGAAGCTCAAGGCAGGCGGCGAACCGGGCCTGCGAACACGCATCGAGGTGGGCGGCGTGATCTACGGCGACAGCGCCGACAAGGCCGCCCGGTTCATCCTGGACGCCAATCAGGCGGGCGTGCCGCTGGTGTTCCTGAGCGATGTGACCGGCTTCATGGTGGGCCGCGATTCAGAGCAGGAAGGCATCATCCGCCGGGGCGCCAAGCTGGTGAACGCCGTGAGCAACAGCGTGGTGCCCAAAATCACCATCATCACCGGCGGGTCTTTCGGGGCCGGCAACTACGCCATGAACGGCAAGGCCTTCGGCCCGCGCTTCATCTTCGCGTGGCCCAGCGCCAAGTACGCCGTCATGAGCGGCAACGCGGCGGCCAAGACGCTGCTGGACATTCAACTCGCGGCCCTGAAACGCGCCGGCCACGAGCCGGACGACGAGGAGTTGAAGCGCCTGTACGACGAGGTGAAGTCCAAGTACGACACCGAACTCGATCCCCGCTACGCCGCCGCCCGGTTATGGGTGGATGAGATCATCCCGCCCAACGACACCCGTGACCGTCTGATCCGTGCGCTGGACGCCTGTGCCGGCAATCCGCATCAGGACGAACTGCGGGTGGGCGTGTTTCAGGTCTAGAGAAAAGAAATTAGCAGCCACCATCCGCCACCAGACGTTCTACCCCCAAACCACCGGAGGCAACACCATGACCAGCACCCTTAACCGCTCAGCCGCCCTCAGCCCCAACGTCCAGCCCATGAACGACGATCAGCGCACCATCATCAGCGCGCTGAAGGCCTTCCTCAAGAACAAGGTCGAGCCGGGCGCTGCCGAGCGGGACCAGACCAGCGAGTTCCCCATGCAGATCGTCAAGGAACTGGGCGAGATGGGCATCATGGGCGCGCAGACGCCTGAGCAGTACGGCGGCTCGGCGCTGGACACCGCCACCTTCGCGATGATCATTGAGGAAATCGCGGCAGTGGACGGCTCGCTGTGCCTGACCGTCGCCAGCCACAACTCGCTGTGTCAGGGCCACATCCTGATCGGCGGCACCGAGGAGCAGAAGGCCAAGTTCCTGCCGGACCTCGCTGCGGCCACCAAGCTGGGCGCATGGGGCCTGACCGAGCCGGGCAGCGGCAGCGACAGCGGCGGCCTTCAGACCCGTGCCGTGGAGCAGGCGGACGGTTCGTGGATTCTCAACGGTTCCAAGAACTTCATCACGCAGGGCAGCGTGGGCGGCACCTACGTCGTCCTGGCCCGCACTGACGCCGCCCGCGAGGGTAAGGGCAAGAACGACGGCATCAGCGCCTTCGTGTTCAACCGCGATGAGGTGCAGGGCTTTTCGATTGGCCGCAAGGAAGACAAGCTGGGCCTGCGCAGCAGCGACACCGCCCAGCTGATCTTCGAGGACATCCACCTGCCTGCCGAGGCGCTGCTGGGCGAGCGCGGCAACGCCTTCAAGGACGTGATGAAGGTGCTGGACGGCGGGCGCGTGGGCATCGCCGCGATGGGCCTGGGCCTGGGCCGCGCCGCCTTCGAGTTTGCCGCGAAGTACACCCTGGGCCGCGAGCAGTTCGGCAAGCCGATTGCCTACAACCAGGACATCTCCTTCCGTCTGGCCAACATGGACACCAAGCTGGAAGCCGCCCGCCTGCTGATCCGCAAGGCCGCCGACCTCAAGGACGCGGGCGAGAACTTCACCACGCCGGTGGCCCGCGCCAAGTTGTTTGCCACCACCGTGGGCGTTGAGGCCTGCGACGAGGCCATTCAGATGCTGGGCGGCTACGGCTACGTCAAGGAATATCCCGTCGAGCGCTTCTGGCGCGACAACCGCCTGACGCGCATCGGCGAGGGCACCGACGAGGTGCAGCGTCTGGTGATCAGCCGGGACGTGCTCAGGCGTTTCGCAGACTGAACCAGAGCTGATCACGCAGGGGTGGGAATCACTGAGATTCCCACCCCTGCTCGTCTCTTGCCGTGGGTTTCGCTCCTGAGGGGCCAGACGAGCAACCGCGTGTCCCGCGCCTGATTACGTCAGGAGGGCGCGGCCCAGACTGTTTTCGACGGATACTTTACATCAATGAGGATGATCTTTATGGTAGATTAAGACATCGAGGGAAATAAATTGAAAAACGCTCCTAAAGGATTGGTTTTGACGGCGACCTGGGCGGTGGGCCTGGGTCTCACGGCGCTGGCCCTGACCTCAGTGACGTCCTCATCTCCCCTTCCCCTGCCGGGAGGTGGCGCCTACAGCGGCCCGGTTGTCATCACCAGGGGCGGCACTTACCGGGGCAACTGGCAGAGCCTGAATCCTAAAGTGCCAGCTGTGACCCTCAAGACGCGTGAGCCCGTGATTATCGAAAACTCCAACATCCGGGGACGGGGCGATCTGATCCGTGGCTTTAACGTGCACCTGACGGTGCGCAATACCCGTGGGTATGGCCTGAACCCACAAACGGACCAGGCGTTTCCAGGCCGCTTTCTGGCCGTCGAATTCATCTCTAACCTACGGGCCGAGAACAATTTCATGCAGGGCACATCTGGCATGTACATCAACAGGTTTCAGGGAAATGCGGCCAGAGGGGAGACCATCAAAATCCTGCGCAATAAGGTTCAGGACGTCGACGGGCGCTACGTGGATCGCACGGGCCGCCCGACAGGCCGCCGCTACAATGTACAGGCCGTCCAGCTCAATCACGTCGTCCGGGTGCCCGATATCGAGATTGCCTGGAACGAGATGGTCAATGAGCCCGGCAAGAGCGCGCCGGAGGAAAACATCAATCTGTATGAGAGCAGCGGCACCCCGGACAGTCCCATCCAAATTCACAACAATTACATTCACGGGGCTTATGCGGCCGATCCACTGAATGACAAGTCGTACTCTGGCGGCGGCATAATGCTCGGGGACGGCAAACACAAGGATCTGTCGGTTTCCGGGGGCTACATTGAGGTCTACCGCAACCAGATCATCAACACCTCCAATCAGGGTGTCGCCATCGCGGGCGGCCATGATCAGCATGTCTGGCAAAATCGTATCCTGTCCACGGGCCGACTGCCGGGCGGCGAGATCATTCCTACGGCGAATGTCGGAGCCTACATGTGGGACATTCAAGGCGGTGCCAGCCAGTCGCCCCCTACGTTCTTCAATAACTCCATTCGGGACAACTTGATTGGCTGGACCCGTTTCCGCAGCAACGGCAAAGCCTGGTACAACAACCTGTGGACGCCCAGTTGCACCAGTGCCAACCGCAGCGTCTGCAGCGAAAATCGTGCCTGGCCCACTATCGTCGATGGGGCAACCGAGCGCGGGGAACTGGCGCTGTGGCAAAACAAACTGAGGGCGGCGAATGTGGTTGTTGGACCACTGCAAACAGCCGTTGGACTGGGCAATTGAGGGACAGAGGCGGCAAGGAGTAGCGGGCCACAACTCAGTCATTGCCCTCTAAGACCGATTGCCAGAGGACGTGTTCGTCCTTCCCCTTCTGCGAGAGGCGGCGTAGATTGTCGGCAAACATTAGTCTGACCCCAAGTGATTTAAGGGCGTGAAGGGAACGGTCAGCGATTGAGATTCATCGTGGAGCCAACAGCCCACTTTACTTTTCACAGTATGGGCGTACAGTAACGGCGTGACTTGGCTCAAACCGGTAGACATCGCGGGGGACGCTCAGGCCGTCTACTCCACCTTTCTCAATGATCTGGACGCCCGCCTGAGTGATCCGGAGTGTGACCGCTACTCGCTGGCCCGCGAGGTGCTGGCGCAGGCCACGTACGGGCGCAGCCACGCGGACCTGCTGAGCGACGCGCCCATCGCCGCCCTGAACCTGGACGCCCGCAACGTGACCTTCGAGGCCGAGTACTACCTGAGTACCGACACCGAGAAGTTCGGACAGGTCAAGCCGCTGCTGTGGCTGTGGAAGGGGCTGGACCTGACACCGGTGGGCCAGAACCCGGTGCTGGGGATTCCGCTGCGGCGCATTCTCGCCGAGCGCATCTTCCGGCGGGTGGGCCGGGACTTCAAGTGCTGGCAGAACGTGGAGTTCAGCGTGGGCTACAACATGGAGGTCGGCAACGACGTGGTGGTCCACCGCCACGTGTTGCTCGACGACACCGGCGGCATCGAGCTGCATGACAACGCCAGCATCAGCGACTATGTCAACATCTACAGCCACACCCACAGCGTGCTGGACGGTCCCGACGTGACCCTGCGCCGTACCGTGATCGGGCGCGGGGCACGCATCACCTACCACAGCACGGTGCTGGCCGGCAGCGTGGTCAGCGACGATGCCCTGCTGGCCACCCACGCCCTGCTGCGCGGCGACATCGAGCCGCACGGCATTGCCATGGGTCTGCCGGCCCGGACCACCCGCCTGAAACTGCGCGAGCCCGGCACGTCCGGCAGCGCCGGGGTGGATGCCCGCAGCTACCCCCGGACCCCGGACCGCAAGGCCAACCCCCAGTTTCCCGACCCCACCCCCAACCAGACCCGCAAGCCCGATGAGGGGCAGCCTGCCCCGAAGCTGATTGTCGGCGAACGCTGATCCGGCTGGACCCTCAGGTCTGGGCGTCGACCAGGGCTTCTGCCGCTGCGCGTTTCACGGCGTCCATCCCATCCTTCGCGGCGGCCCCGCTGGCGTAGTTCTGACTGCCACCGATCACCTGACCGTTGCCTGCCTTCAGGTTAAAGCGTTGGCCGCTCCCGGTCATCTCGTACATCCGGTCGTCGGCGGCATTCTTCTTGACTGAGGCGATGCCGCTGGTGGCTGCCGCTTTGGTGGTGTAGCGCTCGCTGGTCAGCACCGTCTGCCCGTTGGCCGACTGCAGGTTGAACATGAACTGTTCGCCGGACATCTTCAGGATGAACTTTGCGGCCATGGTGCCTCCCGGTGGGTATCAATTGTCTGTCCGGTCACTGTACTCCAGGGCAGCCCCGCAATGGCGTTAGGGTACTGGGGTGAAGACACGTGGCCTGGGCCTGAACGCGCTGCTGGTGTGGGGACTGATGGGCGAGTCCGGACTGGGCCTGACCATTCCCCACGTCCGGCCGCCGCCCGCCGGGCTGTACAGCTGGGACTGGCAGATCGGGGCGCGGACGGCGGCGCTGCTCAGCATCCCGGCGGGGATCAGGCTGATTGATCTCGACGGCTTTGAGACCTCTGCGGCCACCGTGACCGCGCTGCGCCGGCAGGGGCTGTACCCGGTGTGCTACATCAATGCCGGAAGTTACGAGCCGTACCGTTCCGATTCGCCGCGCTACCCGGCCCGGCTGAAACTGGGCGTGGACCCCGACTGGACCGATGAGGCGTTTGTGGACGTGCGCGACGTGTTCCGGCCTGACTCCGTGTTGGCCGACATTCTGCGCAAGCGGCTGGCCATGTGCCACGGCAAGGGTTTTGCCGCCGTGGAGCCGGACAACCTCCAGAACGACGAGAACGTGCCGGGCGGGGTGATCAGCACCCAGCAGCAGGTGGACTTCAACGGCTGGCTGGCCGACGAGGCGCACGCGCTGGGGCTGGCGATCTTCCAGAAGAACGGCCCCGACAAGGTGCTGCTGCGGGACCGAACCGGGCAGCGGCTGGTGGACAAGTTCGACGGCATCCTGAACGAGAGCTGCCACGAGTTCGATGAGTGCGCGCCGCTGGCCGAGTACGTCAAACGCGGCAAGCCCGCACTGAACGTGGAGTATCGGCAGAAGTTCCTGAACTGCGCCGAGGCCCGCCGTCTGGGCATCAACTCCATGTTCAGGGACCTGTACCTGCGCGGCGGGCGGGAAGCGGAGTACCGGCGCGTGACGTGCTGAGCCGGCGGTGGGTCCGGGCGGCGTGCGGTCGCCGCAGTCCTCACCCCCACCCTGGCGCTAGACTCAAGCTGTGACCGCTTTTTCGCCGCCCGCCGAAGCCTTCCGCGTGACCGGCGGGGTCAACCGGGTGCGTTACCGCGCCGAGTCAGGCTTTACCGTGATGACGGCCCGCATCGTCAACGACGACGGCGAGGACCCTGACGCCACCGTGATTGGCGTGATGCCCCCGCTGGACGCCGGGGACACCTTCAGTGCTGACGTCCTGATGGAAGAACACCGCGAATACGGCTACCAGTACCGCGTGCTGAACATGGTCCTGGAAGCCGCGCCCGCCGACCTGACCGAGGCCGGGGTGGCCGCGTACCTTGAGGCCCGCGTGGGCGGCGTGGGGAAGGTGCTGGCTAAGAGAATTGCCGGAATGTTCGGCCCCACCACCTTCGACGTGCTGGAAAACGACCCGAACCGGTTGCTGCAGGTGCCGGGCGTGACCCAGAGCACGCTGCACAAGATGGTCAGCAGCTGGTCGCAGCAGGGTCTGGAACGCCGGCTGCTGGCCGGCCTGCAGGGGCTGGGCCTGAGCATCAGTCAGGCCCAGCGGGCGGTCAAACACTTCGGGGAGGCGGCGCTGGAACGCCTCACGGCTGACCTGTACGCGCTGACCGAGGTGGAGGGCATCGGTTTTCTGACCGCCGACAAGCTGGCGACCGCCCAGGGCATGGCCAGCGACGATCCGCGCCGCCTGACCGCCGCCGCCGTCTACGCGTTGCAGCAGGCCGCGCAGCAGGGCGGCCACTCCTTCCTGCCGCGCCACCGGGCCGAGCGTGGCGTGGCGCACTACACCCGCGTCAGTGCCGCCCAGGCCAAACTGGCGGTGGAAACGGCGGTGGAACTGGGCCGCCTGTCGGACGACGAGACGCCCCTGTTCGCTGAGGAAATGGGCGCGGAGGAACGCAGCGAGAGCCGCATCTACCTGCCGCATGTCCTGCGGGCCGAGAAGAAGCTGGCCTCCCTGATCCGCACGCTGATCGCCACGCCGCCGGGCGGCGAGGAATGGACCGTTCCGGCAGGATCGGCCCAGGACCTGTCAGACGAGCAGGCACAGGTGCTGGACCTGCTGGCCGATCACCGGCTGGTGGTGCTGACCGGCGGCCCCGGCACCGGCAAAAGCACGGCGACCCGGGCGGTGGCCGATCTGGCCGAGCGGCTGGGGCTGGAGGTCGGGCTGTGCGCCCCCACCGGCAAGGCGGCGCGGCGGCTGGGCGAGGTCACGGGCCGGGGGGCCAGCACGATTCACCGCCTGCTGGGCTTCGGTCCCGCCGGCTTCCGGCACAACCACCTGGAACCCGCGCCGTACGATCTGCTGATCGTGGATGAGGTCAGCATGTGCGGCGACGCCCTGATGCTCTCGCTGCTGTCGGCGGTGGGGGCGGGCGCGCGGGTGCTGCTGGTGGGCGACACCGATCAGCTGCCCCCGGTGGACGCGGGCCTGCCGCTGCACGCGCTAACACAGACCGCGCCCACCGTGCGGCTGCAAACGGTGTACCGTCAGGCGGCCCAGAACCCGATCATCCGCGCGGCCCATGACCTGCTGCACGGCTCGGCGCCGCAGTGGGGCGATCCCCGCCTCAACCTGACCGAGGCGGATCCGGACGGCGGCGCGCGGCGGGTGGCCCTGCTGGTCCGCGACCTGGGCGGGCCGACGCAGGTACAGGTGCTGACGCCCATGCGCCGGGGGCCGCTGGGCATGGAACACCTGAACTACCACCTCCAGGGCCTGTTCAATCCTGGCGAGGGCGGCATCAAGATTGCGGACGGTGAAGCCCGTGCCGGGGACATCGTGGTGCAGACCAAGAACGACTACACCAACGAGGTCTTCAACGGCACGCTGGGCACGGTGCTGAAGGCCGAGGGCGGACGCCTGACCGTGGATTTCGACAACAACGTCGTGGAACTGGCTGGCGCGGAGCTGTTCAACGTGCAGCTGGGCTACGCCCTGACCGTCCACCGCGCCCAGGGCAGCGAGTGGCACAGCGTGTTGACCGTGCTGCACGAGGCGCACATGCCCATGCTGTCGCGCAATCTGGCGTATACCGCCCTGACCCGCGCCCGCGAACGCTTCTTCGCGGTGGGTTCGGCCTCGGCGTGGCACAAGGCGGCGGGGCGGCAGCGCGAGACGCGCAACACCGCGCTGCTGGAGCGGGTGCGGGCGCGCTGATGGAGCGCATGTCCGGCGTAGCCGCCGCGACCTGTCCACCGGGGTTGCCCCCACCCCCAACCCTGCGTGATACCATCAAATCCCGGAGGCCGAGCGCCCCGGTTTTTCTTTTTTGGCCCCGTTACAGCCGCGTTGGGGGTCAGGCGCTTTCGGACGGTGAGAATCCATGAAGTACATCTTTGTCACGGGCGGCGTGGTCAGCTCTTTAGGAAAAGGCGTGGCGAGTGCCAGCCTCGGCGCCCTGTTGCGGGCACGCGGCTACCGGGTCACGGCGGTCAAGATCGACCCCTACATCAACATTGACGCGGGCACCATGCGGCCCTACGAGCACGGCGAGGTCTTCGTGACCGCCTCCGGCGCAGAAACCGATCTGGACATCGGCAACTACGAGCGCTTCCTGGATCTGGACATTCCGCCGGGCAGCAACATCACGACCGGGCAGGTGTACCAGGAGGTCATCCGCAAGGAGCGGGCCGGGGACTACCTGTCGCAGACGGTGCAGGTCATCCCGCACGTCACCGACGAGATCAAGCGCCGCATCAAGGTGGCGGGCGAGAACGCGGGGGCGGAGATCGTGCTGATCGAGGTCGGCGGCACGGTGGGCGACATCGAGTCGCTGCCCTTCCTGGAGGCCATCCGGCAGTTCCGCTTCGACGAGGGCGACGAGAACGTGCTGTACCTGCACCTGACGCTCGTTCCCTACCTGGGCACGTCCAACGAGTTCAAGACCAAGCCCACGCAGCACTCGGTGGCAACCCTGCGCTCGGTGGGCATCAGCCCCGACATCGTGATGGTCCGCAGCAAGGAAAAGCTCCCGTCCGAGATCACGCGCAAGATCGCCCTGTTCACCTCGGTGCGCGAGAACCGGGTGTTTTCCAGCTACGACGTGTCGCACGTCTACGAGGTGCCGCTGACGCTGGAGGAGCAGGGGCTGGGCAAGGCCGTCGAGGACCTGCTGAAGCTGGAGCGGGTCCACCCGAATCTGGGCGTGTGGACCAATGCGGTGCGGACCATCAAACAGCCCACCCACGCAGTGACCATCGCGTTGGCCGGCAAGTACACCGCCATGCCCGACGCCTACCTGAGTCTGCTGGAGTCTCTAACGCACGCCGGGATCGCCAACGACGCCCGCGTGAACATCAAGTGGATCAACGCCGAGGAACTGGACCACTCCAGCGGTGAGGAAGGCGGCCTGGAAGCGCAACTGGGCGATGTGGACGGCATTCTGGTGCCCGGCGGCTTTGGCATCCGGGGCATCGAGGGCAAGATCCACGCCGCCGAGTACGCCCGCACGCATGGGGTGCCGTACCTGGGCATCTGCCTGGGCATGCAGATCGCCGTGATCGAATACGCCCGCAACGTGGCCGGCCTCGCGGGGGCCAACAGCACCGAGTTTGACGCTTACGCCCCGCACCGCGTCATCGACCTGATGCCCGAACAGGTGGAGATCGCCGGGCTGGGCGGCACCATGCGATTGGGCGACTGGCCGATGGACCTTCAGGGCGGCACGAAGATTGCCGGGCTGTACGGCGTTCCCGAGGGCGGCACCGTGCGCGAACGCCACCGCCACCGCTTTGAGGTCAACCCCGCGTACACCGGGCGGCTTCAGGAGGCGGGCCTGACCATCAGCGGCGTGACGCCGGGCGTGGCCGGACGCGGCGCGGGTCTGGTGGAAAGCGTCGAGATTCCCGGCCATCCCTTCTTCGTGGCGTTGCAGGCCCACCCCGAATTCAAGAGCCGTCCGATGCGCCCCAGTCCGCCCTTCGCAGGATTCGTGGCGGCGGCGCTCGCGCAAAAGGGCGTGCGGGTCGAGCCGTCGGCCGGGCTGCCGGTCTCGCCTCCCCAGGCAACCTAAATGCAGGGCTGGGGCTAGCCGAGTCCCAGCGCCTCCAGCGCCGCGTCGACCTGTGCCTCCAGCCCGGCCAGGGTGCCGCCGTTGTCGATCACGAAGTCCGCTTTCGCGCGCTTATCGGCGGCGGGGGTCTGGCGGGCGTCGCGGGCCAGCACCTCCTCGCGGGAGAACCCACTGCGTTCCATGACGCGCGCCACGCGCAGTTCCAGCGGGGCGTCCACCACCAGCACCGCGTCCATGCCCGCCTCCAGCCCGCCCTCGAACAGCAGTGGAATGTCCTGCACCACCCACCGCGCGCCCGCCTCTGCCGCCCGACGTTCCAGCGCGGTCATGCGGGCGCGCACACGGGGGTGGACGATGGCGTTCAGCCGGGCCAGCCGCGCCGGATCCGCAAAGGCGACAGCAGACAGCGCGGGCCGGTCCAGCACGCCATCCCGCACCGTGCCGGGAAAGGCAGCTTCAATGAGGGCCAGGGTTTCCGGCTGCTCCGTGACCAGCCGGGCCTGGGCGTCGGCGTCCAGCACGGTCAGCCCGCGCCCACGCAGCAGCGCCGCCACGGTGCTCTTGCCTGCCCCGATGCTGCCGGTCAGGCCCAGACGCTTCGGCCCCGGAGACTGGGAACGGATGGGGAAAGGGGCCGGGTCAGTCATGGCCGTGACTATAGCCGGGGCCAGGGCGGTCACCCGGCGGGCGGTCAGCTGCGCGTCAATCCGCTGACGGACACTGCAGCAGACATGAGACTTCTGCACTCTCCGGCACATTTTTCCCGTCCGCTCTCACTGGCACTTCACCCCTGTGCGCCCAGCGCTCCGGTATCATGCAGAACGTGTCCCGTGACGGGCAGGACGTGGTTTCTAACGGAGCGGAGGGACAGCGCAGTATGATCGGCGCAGGTTACCCCACCATTGCAAACCCACGGAGGTCTTCCAAGTGAATCGACGCATGAGTATTTCTGGCCTGCTGTATCTGGCCGCCACACTGGGCCGCGCCTTGGCCCAGGACCAGTCGGCCCCGGCGCAGCCGGCCGCGCCGGTTCAGACGCCGCCCGCCCAGACTGCACCCGCCCAGCCCACCCCGGTGCCGCCCGCCCCCGCCCCGGCCCGCACCATTCCCGCCGCCAACTACGTGGCCCAGGGCGTGTTCAACTACGAGCAGGGCAAATACGACGAGGCCTACGTGGCGTTCCGCGCCGCCTCTGAGCTGGACCCCAAGAACGTGGACGCGCTGCTGGGGCTGGGCCGCTCGCAGGTCAAGCTGCGGCTGTTCGGCCCGGCACTGGACACCCTGAAAAAAGCGCTGGAGCTGGACCCCCGCAACCTGAACGCCTACATCTACCTGTCGCAGGCGTACGTGCAGCAGTACATCGGTTCGGGCGATCCCCAGGCGTTCGTAGGCAACCTGCCCGAGGCCCTGAAGGTGCTGGACGCTGCCGAGACGGTGGCCCGGCTGCAGACCGGCAAGCCGGGCGAGGTCAGCCTCAGCCGGATCTTCAATGACCGGGGTTACGTCTACAAGCTGCAGGGAAATGCGGTCAAGGCCATTGCGGCGTTCAAGCAGGCCAACGTCCTGAACCCCGACAATAGCGTGCTGCTGTTCAACCTGGGCGACATGTACTACGCCACCGGGGACCTGACGGCGGCGCTGGACTACCTGCAACAGGCGGTTATCGCTGACCCGCGCGATCCCTACAACCGCGCGTACTACGCCAAGCTGCTGGCCCTGAACGGCAACGCGGGCGCCGCCAAGTCCGAGGCGGCCCAGGCGGCCCGACTGGCCCCCACCAACGCCTACGCCGTGGGTCAGTACGGCGTGGTCAGCTACCTGGCCGGGGACCGCGCCACCGCCAAGACCCAGCTGACCCAGGCCGTGACCCTGGACCCGCTGCGTAACCCCGAGTTCTACTACTACCTGGGCCGCCTGAGCCTGGATGTCGGCGACCTGAAAGGCGCGCGCGACTCATTGACCCGCGCCGCCTCATTAGGCAGCCGCACCCCCGAGTACCTGTACTACCTGGGCCTCAGCTACGAGCGCGGCGCAGGTGCCGTGGCCCCGGACCGCCTGAAGGCCCGCGAGAACTACGAGCGTGCCATTCAGCTCAGCCCGTCGTACAAGGCCGCCCAGGACGGCCTGGCCCGCGTGCGCTAGGGCGTTGGGAAGACAGGAACAGGAAGGGGCCAGATGCGTGCAGCACTGGCCCCTTTCACCTGGATTCTTTCTGGATGGTGGTTTTTGCCGGTCGGGCGTGGGGCACGGAATTTCACATTCATCCCTCTTACCGTCACGTCCTGGCAAGACCGCCCATCGTAGGCTGCGGTTCGCTCTACACGTCCCCACGCCTCCAAGGAGTTTCTGATGTCCAAGACCTACCCCTTTCCCCGGCTGCTGGGCAGCCTGCTCCTGACCTGCGGCCTGCTGCTGACGGCCTGTGGCGGTGGGGGAACCCCCCCCGAACCGGACAAGAAGCCGGTGGAGGGTCCGGCGCCCAGCGCTGCCGAGGCCCAGATGCTCCAGGCGGTGAACGCTGCCCGCGCCACACCGCGCAAGTGTCAGGGCAAGGACCAGCCGGCAGCGCCCGCGCTGGTCTGGAACGGCCTGCTGGGCAACGCCGCCCGCGCCCACGCCCAGGACATGGCGGACCGCAACTATTTTGCCCACGTCTCGCCGGAGGGTTCCCGCCCGCAGGACCGCGTCGAGAAGGCCGGCTACACCGGCTGGCAGGCCGTGGGCGAGAACATCGCGGCCGGCTACAGTGACACCCAGATCTCGGAGGCGATGAATGCCTGGCTGACCAGCACACAGGGACACTGCGAGGCCCTGATGAGTGCGGCCTTCAAGGAGGTGGGCTTCGGCTACGCCCCCAGCACCGGCGGCAAATACAACGCCTACTGGGTGCAGAACTTCGGCAGCCGCTAGGGCGCCCGGGTCACTCCCCTGCGCGTCAGCCGCGCGCCGCCCGCTGCCGCGCCACGAACGCCAGGAACTCGGCCTGACCCAGCGTGTTGATGATCCGACCCGGCTTCAGGCCTGCCTTGCGCGCCACCGCCACACCGAAGCGGGTGTCAGTCAGGCCGCCGGGCACGTGAGCATCGGTGTTGATGGCGAAGGTCAGCCGCTCGCGCCAGCGCAGCACGTCGCGCCAGTCGAGGTCGAGGCGTGAGGCGTTGGCGTTGATCTCCACCACCGTGCCGTTGGCCTCGCAGGCGGCCAGCACGGCGTCCAGATCAAGGGTGTACCCGGGGCGGCGCAGCAGCACGCGGCCCGTCGGGTGGCCCAGCACCGTGATCAATGGATGCGAGGCGGCCCGCACCAGACGCTCGGTCTGCCGCACCGGGTCCAGCGTGAACAGGCTGTGGACGCTGGCAACAACGTAATCCAGCCTGAGCAGTTCCTCATCCGGGTAGTCCAGCGAGCCGTCGTCCAGAATGTCCACCTCGGCCCCGGCCAGCACCGGCAGTCCCTCGGCCTGCAGGGCGCGGATCTCGGCAATGTAGTCGTGCAGGCGCTCAATGCTCAGGCCGTTGGCGTAGGACGCGGCGCGCGAGTGGTCCCCGGTGCCCAGAAAGCTGTGCCCCAGCGCCACCGCCGCCTCTACCATGGCGCGCACGGTCGCCGCGCCGTCGGACCACACCGAGTGGGTGTGCAGCATGCCGCGCAGATCGCTGACCTTCACCAGGTCCTCCGGCGGCGGCAGCGTCTGCCACAGGCCGTCGTGTTCGGATTCGCGGTACCCGGCGGGGCGGGGCGGCAGGCCCAGGGCGTCGGTCACGTCCTGTTCCGCCGGCGTGGGCAGCAGCACCCCGTTCTGCTTCAGCCCGCGCCCACTCAGGTCAAAGCCTTTCGCCTTGGCGTCGGCCCGCAGCGCCTCACGGTACCCCGCCGGGCCGCCCATCATCAGGTCAAGGGCGCCGCGCGCCTCGGCGTGGGCGTGGGCGATTTCCACCGGGACACCGCCCACCCGGCCCGCCAGCACCGGCTTGTTTTGCACGTCCAGCAGGTCATCCACCGCGCCCTCCAGCCGCGCCCGGACCTCCCGCGCCGTCCCGGTGACGGTCACGCGCGCCACCCGCACCGTTTCCAGGCCGCGCCGCGCGTCGCCGGAAACCCGCGCGTCCAGACCCCCCAGCCGCGCCACCAGGGCCTCCGACACGTCCAGACCGGTGCTGAGGTGCTGGCGCTCCAGCGAGGCCAGGGCAAAGTCCACCGCCTCCAGAATGGTGGCCGCGCTCTTTGCCCCGAAGCCCTTGGTGGCCGCCACGCCGCCATTCTCTGCGCCCTCCCGCAGGCGTTCGAGCGAGTCGAAGCCGGCGTCCCACAGGGCGCGGATCTTCTTTGGCCCCAGCCCGCGCACCCGGAACAGGCCCAGCACGCCGGGCGGAACCTGGCTGGCGGCGTCCTCCAGCGGGCCGAAGCTCCCACTGCCCACAAACGCGCCCAGTTCGGCGGCGATGTTCTTGCCCACCTTGGGAATGCCCGCAAATTTCCGGGCGGCCAGTTCGGAGACCTCGGCCTCCAGCCCTTCCAGGCTGCGCGCGGCGCTGCGGTACGCCTGGGCGCGGAAGGCCTCCGCCCCCAGCAGGTCCAGCAGATCGGCCGTAGAGTTCAGGGCGCTAACGAGGGATTTGCGGGTCAGGTCAGACACCGGGACAGCTTACGGGGCCGGGGCGGGCCGGACCGTGGGGTTCCGGCATTCCATTCCCGCGTGCGGGGCGGCTCCGGCCCTCAATCCTGCCGCACCCGCCCCGCGTACGTCACGGTCCGGCCGCCCGCCGCCCCGATCAGCGCCGCCGCGTCGGCGAAGCGGAAGCCCACCTCCTGCGGCTGGTGCGCGTCGCTGCCCAGCACCAGGGGGATGCCGCGCCTGACGGCCTCGCCCACCAGCGCTGGCGCCGGATACGCCTCGGCCACCGGCTTGCGCCACCCCGCCGTGTTGAAATCCAGGCTCAGGCCAGCCCCGGCCACCGCGTCCAGCGCCCGCAACGCCGCCGCGCCGCCGGGGTCCCGGTGGCCGAACTTCTTGGGCAGGTCCAGGTGACCGATGCTGTCGAACAGGCCGCAGCGGGCCGCGCTCTCGATCAGGGCGTAGTAGTCGCCGTACAGGTCCCCCAGATCGCGCTCGCGGTACTCAGCCACGAATTCGGGATTGTCGAAGCCCCACGCACCCAGGTAGTGCACGCTGCCAATCACGTAGTCCCAGTCGTGGGCCGCCAGCAGGCGCTCCACGAACCGCTCGGTGCCGGGGTGGAAGTCGGCCTCCAGGCCCAGACGCACGTCCAGGCGCCCGGCAAACTCGGCCTGCACGGTGCGGACCTCCTCTATGTACTGCGGCAGCTGGTCCAGGTGCATCCGCCAAGGCGCGTCGTACCACGCGGGCATGGGCGAGTGATCAGTGAAGCACAGCCCCGACAGCCCGGCGTCCAGCGCGGCCTGCGCGTACTCGCGGGGCGTGCCGGTGGCGTGGCCGCACAGCGGGGTGTGCAGGTGTGAGTCGAAGGCGGGGCGGGGGGACATGGAACCAGGGTAGCGGAGCGGTTCATGCTGAGGGCTGTGCAGGCGGCAGGCGCTGATGACCCGCTTGGCGTTAGCTCTTGAGGACGCGGCCCGGCGCGGGCCAGACCCGCCGCCCGAACACGTGCAGCAGCAGCCCCACGGCGATCATGGCCGCGCCGGCCACCTTGCCCGGCGCAAAGACCTCGTGGTACAGCAGGGCGCTGGAAATCAGGCCGAAGACCGGCACCAGCAGCGACAGCGGCGCCACCCGCGCTGCCCCATGGCGCTGGATCAGCAGTGACCACACCCCGAAACCCAGCACGGTGTTGCCCAGGCCCATGTACAGCACGGCGGCCCACAACGGCCAGCCGCCGTGCAACAGGGTCCGGGCCACCACGTCCCAGCCGTCCACCACGCCCGAGAGCAGCCCCAGCGGCAGCGGCGCAATCAGGCTGCTCCAGACCACCAGCGAGAAGACATTGGCGCCGCCTGCGGCGCGCACCAGCAGGTTGCTGACCGCCCAGCCCAGCGCGGCCACCAGCGTCAGGCCCAGCCCCAGCCCACTGACCTGACCGCCCGACAGCAGCCCGATCACCGCCATGCCCGCAAAGGCCAGCGTGATGCCGGTCGCCTGCCACGGCTGGATACGCTCACGCAGGAAGGCGGCGGCCAGCAGCGCCGTGAAGAACGCCTGAACCTGCATCAGCAGCGAGGCCAGGCCCGGATTGAGGCCCAGCGCAATCGCCAGGTACAGCAGGCCGAACTGCACCACGCCCACGGCCAGCCCGTAGCCCCACAGGATGCGGGCCGGAACGGCCGGCGGCCGGACGAAGAACACCGCCGGAACCGCCGCCACCGCGAAACGCAGGGCTGCCACCAGCAGCGGCGGGGCGCCGTCCACTGCCCATTTGATCACCACGAAGTTCAGGCCCCAGATCAGCGTGATCATCAGCGCCAGCAGCAGCCCGCGCGGCCCGAGGGGCAGTGTCCCCGTGGTGGCGGAGGGTGGCGCGGAAACCGTCATCTGGGCCGGAGTGTAGTGCCGGGCCTACGCGGGCGTCCGAGCATGCGGGATGCAGGAAACCGGCCCCGGCCACCCACCGCAATCACGCCCAGTCAGGTGGACAGAGAACCCCGCCAGATGGCGTATTTCCCCCTGACGATCAGGGCCGTAAGCTGGACGGCAGATGACGCCTCCGCCCCAGACTGCCCTGCCCGCGCCGGACGGCTGGCGCACCTTCGTGTGGCTGTGGGGGTCGCAGGCCCTGAGCGTGCTGGGTTCAGCGGTGGCCGGCTTTGCCTTCAGCATCTACCTGACCGTCACGCGCTACCCTCTGGCCGAGCAGAAGCCGCAACTGGCGCTGGCCCTGGCGGCCACGGCGCTGGCCTGGGGGCTGGCCGCCACCCTCAGCGCGCCCGTGGCCGGCACTTGGACGGACCGTCACGACCGGCGGCAGATCATGCTGGGGGCCGATCTCCTGGGCGCGGCCCTGACGTTCGCGATGCTGGGCCTGCTGCTGCTGCCCGCCGCGCCGCTGTGGACCCTGGTGCTGGCCTCGGGCCTGATGGGTCTGGTGTCCACGTTTCACGGCTCGGCCTTTGACGCGAGTTACACGACGCTGGTGCCAAAAGACCGTCTGCCACGCGCCAACGGCATGATGCAGACCATCTGGAGTCTGGCGGGGCTGGTGGGACCGGCGCTGGCCGCCCTGTTGATCGGCGTGCCCGCGCTGCTGCGACGGTCCGAGGCCCTGCCCGCGTGGCTGTCCGGCCTGCGCGACGGTGTGCCCTTCGCCTTCGCGGTAGACGGACTGAGCTTCGTGCTGGCCGCCGTGATTCTCTCGCGCCTGTCGGTGCCGTCTCCGAAGGAGGTCACCGACCGCAGCGGCCTGCAGCGCTCGTTCCGGGAGGACATGACCTTCGGCTGGACATTCATCGGCAGCCGCAGGCCGCTGCTGGCGCTGCTGCTGACCTTCGCCGTCGCCAACCTGTGCGGCAGCGGGCTGGGCGTGCTGGAACCGCTGATCGTCAAGTTCGGGCTGGCCGCCGACTGGCAGGCGCGCGGCAGCACCCTGACGGCCGCGCTGGCCACCCTGACCGTGACCCAGAGCGTGGGCGGGGTCCTGGGCGGCGTGCTGATCAGCGTGTGGGGCGGCCTGAAGGTGCGGCGGGTGCTGGGCGTGCTGGTGCCGATGATCGCCTCCGGGCTGGCGCTGGCGGCCTTTGGCCTGAGCAGCACGGTGCTGGGGGCGGCGCTGGCGCTGTTTGCCCTGGGCCTGACCTACCCCGCCATGAACGCGCACTCGCAGAGCATCTGGCAGGCCCAGGTGCCGCCGGCCATGCAGGGCCGGGTGTTCAGCGTGCGGCGGCTGATCGCGCAGTTCACCTCGCCGCTGAGCACCGCGCTGGCCGGGCTGCTGGCCGCGCGCTATGCCGGGGGCAGCGTCGCCGTTCTCGCGGGCCTGCTGCTGGCCGGGGTGGCGGCGGCGCAGCTGTTCAACCCGGTGCTGCGCCGGGTGGAGGACGGCCCGGCAGCGCTGGCCAGCGCCGCGCCGGAAAGCCGAATCGGCGGCTGAGCACCGCCGGGCCGGTCCTTGGCCCTGGTCAGGTCTCCAGATCCCCACTTCCAGCCCGTTTCATCCTCGCGCAGCCGCTACACTGGAGGGCGTGCTGGCTGTTCGTCTGTTCGTCATGTTGCTGGGATTGGTGCTGGGCTGGCTGGGGGGCCATGCCCTGGGCTCGGCGCAGCCCGGTGACCTGAACCGGGTCAATACCCTGAGCCTGATGCTGGCGGGCAGCCTGATTGCGCTGCTGCTTGCGCCGCGCGCCGAGAAACTGCTGACCGGCAGCGTGGGGCGCTTCTCGCGCTGGCACGCGGGGCTGTCGCCGCGCACAGTGGCCGCAGCCACCTTCGGCCTGATCGTCGCCCTGCTGCTGAGCGTGCTGCTCAGCGGCCTGCTGCAGAGCCTGCCGTTTTACAACTGGTTCTGGAACCTGCTGGTGACGGTGATCCTGGCAGTGTTTTTCGTCAATTTTGCGGTGGGCCACGCGGAGGCTTTCGGCCTGCTGGCCTTTCCGCAGGTGCGCCGCCGCAGCGGCAGCAAGCTGCTGGACAGCAACGTGATCATCGACGGCCGCATCCTGGAACTGGTGCGCTCCGGCTTTCTGGAAGGCGAGCTGGTGGTGCCAGGGTTCATCCTGCGCGAGTTGCAGCTGCTTTCCGACAGCGGCGACGCCCAGAAACGCGTCCGGGGCAAACGCGGGCTGGGCCTGCTGGAAGACCTGCGCGAGCTGCGCCCCATCCGGGTAGAGGACTGGGACGACGCGGCGCTGAAGTCGGTGGACGACAAACTGATCCGGCTGGCCCGCGAGACCGGGGGCCAGATCGTGACCAACGACGGCAACCTGGGCAAGATCGCCAAGCTGCACGGCGTCACGGTCCTGAGCATCAACGAGGCGGCGGTGGCCCTCAAGCCGCAGGTGCAGGCCGGCGACCTGCTGGCGGTGACCATCACCAAGGGCGGCCAGCAGTCCGGCCAGGGTGTCGGCTACCTGGAAGACGGCACGATGGTGGTGGTGGAAGACGGCCTGAAGTTCCGGGGCAAGCAGGCCCGCGTGCAGGTTGTGAACAACGTGCAGACCAACGTGGGCCGCATGATCTTTGCCAAGCTGGAGCGGGAGGAAGTGGCGTAGGCGCTGGGTGCCAGTCCTGCCAGAACATCGGACGGACTACACCCAGAGGGCCATGCGACCTTGAGCGGTATGCCCCTTTGAGAGCACACCGCCCCTCACAGATCCAGCCGCTGCACGCTGCTGCCCGCCACGCTCTTGGTCACCAGCAGGCGGCTGGGCAGGCGTTCGGACAGGCTTTCTACGTGGGTGACGATGCCCACCATGCGCCCCTGGGTGCGCAGGCTTTCCAGGGCACCAGCCACAGCTTCCAGCGCCTGCGGGTCCAGGGTGCCGAAACCCTCGTCCAGAAACAGCGCCCCCAGGATCTTGTTGCCTGCCAGGTAGTCGCTCAGGGCAATCGCCAGCGACAGGGAGGCCAGGAAGGTCTCGCCGCCCGACAGGGTCCTGACGCCGCGCACCTCGCCCGCGTTCCACAGGTCCTGCACCACGTAGTCGCCGCCCGCCAGCGCCAGCCGGTAGCGTCCGTCGCTGATTTCGTGCAGCAACAGACCCGCGCGGGTCAGCAGCTGCGCCTCTACCTCGGCCAACAGAAACTGCTGGAACTCGTTGGCCTTCAGGGAATTGGTCAGGGTCTGCCAGGTGTCGAAGGTGCGGGCGGCATCTAGCGCCTGGGCCTCGATTTCGGCCTTGCGGGTCAGACGTTCGCGTCCGGCCCGTTCCTGCTCGGCCAGACTTCCGGCACGCTCGCGGGCAGCGGTCAGGGCGGCGTCGGTGGCGGTCAGGTCACGGGCCACCTGCGTCAGCTGCGCCGGATCGAAGGGGGCCGCGCCCAGCTGACGTTCCAGCTCGGCCAGGGCCTCGGCCAGTTGCGCCCGTTGGGCGGCCTGGGTGCGCGCCGCTTCCTCCAGCGCGGCAATGTCGTGTTCGGGCAACGCGGCGGCGCGGGCCTGCGCGGCGTCCATGCCCAACCCCCCCAGGGCCGCGTCCAGGGCAGCCTGGGCCTCCAGCGCGTCGGCCTCCCGGCCCGCCGAGGCGTTCTGTGCCGCCGCCAGGGTGGCATTGGCCGCCGCCAGATCACCAGACGCGCGGGACACGGCCCCGCCCGCCTCCTGCACGCGCCTGCGGATGGCCGTGATCTCGTCGAGAAGGGCGCGGCGTTTTCCAGCAGGGTCCGTCCCGGCGGCGCGCACCCGCCCGGCCAGCCCGGCCAGCAGGCGCAGCGCCTCGGTCTGGGGATCGCCGGTGACCAGGGCCTCGGCGGCGCGCAGATCTCTTTCGCGCCCCTCCAGGCCTTCTTGCCAGTTGCGGTTGTCGGCCTCCTTGTCGGCCAACCACGTCTCGCGGGCTTTCAGGGCGGCGCGCAGGTCGCTGAAGCGGGTGCGGCGCTCATCAAGCGTGGCACTCAGCACCTTCACGCGGTCCTGCGCGGCGCTCAGATCAGCCTGCGGGGCGTCGGGCAGCTCGCGCACCTCCTGCAAGCACAGCGGGCAGTCCTCGCCCACATGCAGGTGCGCGCGGTAAGAGGCCAGGCCGGAGGTCAGGCGGGTCTCCTCCAGCGTCTTCTGGGCCGCTTCGAGTTCAGCTTTGGCCGTCTGACCGTCACGCTTGACCCGCTCTAGTTCCGCGGTCTCCTGCGCCTGCGCACTGTCCTCGGCCTGAAAACGGGCCAGCGCTGAATTCAGCCCCAACCGCTCGGCCTCGATCTGTACGCGTTCCTGCCGGTTCCGCTCGGCCTTCTCGGCCCCGGCGCGGGCCACCAGAAAGGCGTCCTCATCCCACTCCAGCGGCTGCGGGTGGGTGGTCTGCGGGGTGCCGCCGGAACGCTTGAGGCGGGCGGCGTCGGCCTCGGCCTCGCGCAATTTGTCGGCGCGGACTTCCAGATCAGGAATGCCCGCCTCGGCTTCCTGCGCGGACTCCAGATTGGTCTGGGCAGCCTCGGCGGCGCGGGCGGCCTGGGTGGCAGTTCCCTGCGCTCCGGCCAGCGCGCGAGCCTCGCGTTCGGCGGCAATCCGGGCGCGCTCGGCGGCGTCCAGCAGCGGCAGCACCCCGGCCACCCGGCGGGCCTGCACCGCCCGCGCCGCCCCGGCCTGCACCCCGGCGGCGCGGGCGTCCAGCACGCCCAGTCGGCGCACGGTGTCCTCGCGGGTCTTCCAGACCTTCTCAGTCTCGCGCAGGCGGGCGAGGCTGTTCTGCAGGGCTTCCAGGCGGTCACGCAGCCCCTCGGCGTCGGCGTCGGTGCGCTCGCGTTCGGCGCGCAGGGCGGCAATCCCCTCCGCCGTCACCCCGGCGTATTCGTTCTCCAGCACGCTGTTGAGGCTGCCCGCACGGTGTTTCAGCTCCTTGGCCCGGTCAGAGGCGACGCGCTGCATGGCGGCGACGTGTTCCAGCCCGGTCAGCTCGCCCAGAATCGCTTGCCGTTCCTTGCCACTCCCGTGCAGCAGACGGGCAAACTCGCCCTGCGGCAGCATCACGCTGCGGGTGAAGTTCTTGAAGGTCAGCCCCACCACCGTCTGGATGCGCTCGTTGACCCCCTTGACGCCGCCGTCGCTGAGGTTGGCCCAGCGCCCGTCGTCGTCCCTGCGCTCGAAGCGCACCTCGTTCTCGGCCTGCCGGCGGCCCTTGGTGCGCGAGGCGCGGTACGTCACGCCGCCGGTCTCGAAAGTCAGGCCCACGCTCATGCCCCGCTCGCCCTGCGAGATCAGCGCGTCCAGCCCGGAACCGCCCAGCCGCTCGGTGTGTCCGTACAGCGCAAACGTCATGGCGTCCAGCAGGCTGGATTTGCCGCTGCCGGTCGGCCCCACCAGCGCGAACAGTTCCAGATCGGCAAAATCCAGCTCGGTGAACTGGCGAAAGGCGGTGAACCCCTGGACTTCCAGACGAATGGGCTTCATGCCACGTCCTCCGCCCGCGCCGCCTCGTCCGCCTCCTTGAAGGCGGCGCGCAGGTCGTCGGGCAGCTCGCCGCGCCGCTCGCGGTAGTACTGCTCGTACAGCTGGGTCAGGCTCAGGCCCTCGCGCTTCAGCTCGGGCAGGGTCAGGTCTTCCTGGGCGGCCTCCAGGTCAACGGCCAGGGTGTTGGGGGCCAGCTTCAGCACGCGGTCCTTCAGGCCCGGCAGCGCGGTGCCGCTGGGGGCACGCACCACCACCTTCAGCAGCCCATCAAAGTCGCCCAGCGCCCGGATGCGGGCCTCCACACTGTCCAGATCGGTGCGCAGGGTCTTCAACTCGCGGCCACTCGCCAGCGGCAGGGCGTGAATGCGGGCGGGGCGTCCGGCCTCCACCTCCACCAGATTGACCTGCTTTTTCTCGCCGCCCTCGCCGAAATCCAGCTGGATGATGCTGCCGGGGTAGCACGCCAGCGGCGCGTCTGACACCTGCTGCGGCTTGTGGATGTGGCCTAGCGCCACGTATTGCGCGCCGGGCGGCAGTTGCAAACCCGACAGGGTGTAGGCGTTGGTCAGGTCAAACTGCAGGGTGCGTTCACTGCCGCTGGGCACCGCGCCGTCCATGGTGGCATGGGCCATCAGCATGTTCACGTGGCCCGCCCGGAAGCCCTCGCCCAGCCGGCGCAGGAAAAAGCCCATGCCCTCGCGGTACTTCTGCCGCCACGCGCCGGTGTCGCCGCCCAGCAGGTCCGCCGCCTTGACCAGCCGCCGCTCCGAGAGGTAAGGCAGGGCGCCCACGGTCAGGGTCTCGCCGCCCCTGGTCTCGATGGTCCGCACCATGTCCTGCGGATTGCTGCTGGGCTGCGCCACGGCCTGAATACCCACCCAGCCCAGCAGCCCGGTCACCGAATCCAGCCGCGCAGAGCTGTCGTGGTTTCCGGCAATGATGATGCCGGGAATCCCGGCGTCGCGCAGGCGCAGGAAGAAATCGAACACGGCGGCCTCGGCGTCGGCCGACGGGTTGCCGGTGTCGAACAGGTCGCCGGACACCAGCACGGCGTCGGCCTTCTCACTGCGGGCCAGGCCAGCAATCTCTATGAGTGCCTGATGAATTTCGGGAGTCCGGTCAAAGCCGCGCAGGTTGCGGCCCGCATGGAAATCAGCGGTGTGAAGTACGCGCATCACAGAAAAATCTAGCACGGGGCCGGTTTTTCTGGCCGGAAATTCCTACAGGCCCAGCATCAGTTCCATGTTCTGCACCGCTGCGCCGCTGGCCCCCTTGCCCAGATTGTCCAGCCGCGCCGCCAGCACCGCCCGCCGCCCGTCTCCGGACGCGTAGACGAACAGCTCCAGATCGTTGCTGCCGTTGAGAGTCTGGGGATCGAGGACGGCCGGGTTGTCGGCCAGCGCGGAAACGCGCACGTACCGCTGCCCGGCGTAGTGGGCGGCCAGCGCGTCCCGCAGCGCGTCCGCCGTGACGCCCAGTTCGCCCAGATGCAGCGGAATGTTGACGGTCATGCCCTGCGCCCAGCCGCCCACATGCGGCGCGAAGATGGGGGTCACCGAAAGGCCGCCGTAGCGCACGATCTCCGGCAGGTGCTTGTGGTCCAGCGTCAGGCCGTAGCTGATGAAGTCGCCGCGCATGGCGTGGTCCGCGCCCTGTTCGTGGGCATCCACCAGCGCGCGTCCGCCGCCGCTGTAGCCGCTGTAGCCCTGGATGGTCAGGGGAAAGTCGGCAGGGATCAGCCCCGCCGCCGTCAGGGGGGCAATCAGCGCAATCGCCCCGGTGCTGTAACACCCCGGGTTGGAGACCAGCCGCGCGGCGCGGATGCGCTCCGGCTGCCCGGCGTTCAATTCGGGAAAGCCGAAGACCCACGCTGGGTCGATGCGGTGGGCGGTGCTGGCGTCCAGCAGGCGCGAGGCCGGGTTGGTGGTCAGGGTCAGCGCCTCACGCGCCGCGTCGTCGTGCAGGCACAGGATGCTCAGGTCCGCCGCATTTAGCAGCTCGGCCCGCGCCCCGGCGTCCTTGCGCCGCGCCGGGTCAATGCTCAGCAGGTCCAGATCGCTCCGGTCCTGCAGGCGGGTGCGGATTTGCAGGCCGGTGGTTCCGGCCTCGCCGTCGATAAATATTTTGGGGGTCATATCAAGCCTTCTCCAGATGTCGAGTGTGCCACTCCCGCGCCAGCAGTCCGTACCGCGCGTCGTCGGTCCATTCTCCCCGGTGCCAGTAGCTTTCCCGCGCCGTGCCCTCATGGCGAAAGCCGGCGCGGGTCAGCAGCGCAGCGGCGGGGGCGTTGCGCGGATCGATATGGGCGTAAACGCGGTGCAGGGCATGCGGGCCAAACAGCTGCGCCAGCAGCAGTGCCAGTCCTTCTGAGGCCAGTCCACGGCCCTGGGCGTGTCGGGCCAGCGTGAAGCCGACTTCGGCCTGTGCACCTTCACCGGGAGAAGCGCCGTTCACCGCGAAGTCGCCCAGCAGCTCCCCGGTGTTCGCGTCCACCAAAGCCAGTTGCGTCCACCCCGGCTGTCCTGGCGTGCGCTCCCGCATGGCGTCAATCAATGACTCTGCGTGCCGCTGGAGATAGGGCAGCGTCCACGCCTGGAAACGGGCGACCTCAGGGTCGTTGCGGTAGGCCACAAACGTGGCGGCGTCTTCAGGGCGCAGGGGGCGCAGGACGACGCGGTGGGCGGTCATGGAAAGCACCGGCGGACCAGTTCGGCCAGATCGCCCTTCGCCGGTTCGCCCGCCTTGGTTCGGGTTAGCAGTTCGGCGGGCGTCAGCCACCACGCCGCACTGAAGTCGGCGGGGTTGAAGTCGGGCGCGGCGTCGGTCCTGATCTCGTAGACGCGCATGAAGCTGCCCAGTCCCGTCTCGAACGGAAACAGGGCGGCGATTTCCTGCCCTTCCAGAGCCTGGACCATACGGCCTATGGTTTCACCACCTTGGTTTTGCGCCGCCCAGCAGGTGGTACAGCAGCGCCTTTTGCGCGTGCAGGCGGTTCTCGGCCTGATCGAATACGCGGCTCTTGGGGTGTTCGGTGGCTTCCGGCACGGTTTCCTCGCCGTAATGGGCGGGCAGACAGTGCAGGAAGATACCGTCCGGTGCCAGGGTGTCCAGCATCCCCGGCGTGACCTGATACCCCTGGAAGGCGCGGCGGCGGATGTCGGCCTCGGCCTCCATGCCCATGCTGATCCACACGTCTGTATACAGCACATCTGCCCCCTCGATGGCGGCCAGATCGTGGGTCAGGGTAATCCGCGTGCCGCTGTCCACGGCGTCCATCAGCACGCCCGCGTTGGGCTCGTAGCCCACCGGGGTCACGACTGTGACGTCGCTCCCGGTCAGGATGCCCATGTGGATGTGGCTGTTGGCAAGGTTGTTGCCGTCGCCGATGTACACCACCCGCCGGCCGCGCAGATCGGTGCCGAACTCCTCCTCAATGGTCTGGTAGTCGGCCAGCAGTTGCGCGGGGTGCAGCATGTCCGAGAGGCCGTTGATGACGGGAATGGCAGCGTGATCGGCCAGCTCGTGCAGCGTCTGTTGCAGGTAGACCCGGCCCATCACTCCGTCCACCCAGCGTTCCAGGTTGCGCGCCACATCACTGACGCGTTCGCGGGTCCCCAGGCCGATCTCGGTGTTCGAGAGCGTGATGGCATGTCCGCCCAGCTGGTACATGCCCACGTCGAAGGTGGTGCGGGTCCGCAGGCTGGACTTCTCGAACACCAGCGCCAGCGACAGGCCCGCCAGAGGCTTGACCCCGCGCCACTCGCCGCGTTTCATGGAGTGGGCGGTGTCCATCACCGCGCGCAGCTCGGCTGCCGTCATGTCCAGGTTGCTCAGAAAGTCGCGGCCCGCCATCACCGGGGCCGGCAGGGTATCCGGCGTCAGCAGAACGGAAGATGCCTCTGCAGTTTTATTCACGCCTGATGCAGCTTTGGCGGCACTTCCAGCAGGCTGTTTGCGCGCTTTCTCCTGTGTCTTACCGGACTTCTTGCTGGGCTTCTCGGCCTTGGTCATAAGCAAAAATTATACAACGAAACCGAGTAAAGATACATCTTTCGCTCTTCTAGGGCCTCAGTATGCCGGACCGCTGCCCGGATTCGAGATCACCTCGGCGATGCCGCCGTCATCCAGCCGGGCGATGAATCCGGCCTCATCGCGGTAGGCCATGCCGCTGTCCATCGCCACGCACAGCCGGCCCGCGTAGGGAATCGGGGCACCCGCCCCCAGCGTCGGCCCGTGCAGGTACTCGTCGAGCAACACGTACACCGGGGTGTGGCCGTGCGCCAGCCGCTCCCCGCCGAAGGTGGCGAGCATGCGCCGGGCCACCTTCTCGCCGTTGTTCAGCGCAAATGCGAAACGGTCCGCGAAGGCGTTGAGAAACGTGCCCCAGGCGTTGGCGTCGCGCCCCTGCATCAGCGTGTGGACGTGCGCGTTGACGGCCTCCAGCGTCTCGCCCAGCCGCAGGTACATCGGACTGTCGGCGTGCACCATCAGCCAGGAGCCGATCAGGGCCAGCGCGGGCCGCGCCTCCAGCCACGCCAGATCGCCGGGGTCCAGCAGCGCCAGATCGCGGTCCTGCCCCCCGTTGCTCAGCCAGTAGTCGCGGAAGCCCAGCGTGTCGGCAGGGTCAGTATGGCGGAACATCAGGGTGGCCAGGAACATGACCTCATGGTTGCCCAGCAGCGCCGTGACCTGCCCCCCCACCTCGGTGGCCTGGACTTCCAGACTGCGGATCAGGCGGATAACTTCCACGCCCCGGGGGCCGCGGTCCACGTAGTCTCCCAGGAAGACCAGCTGGGCGTCGCCTGCCGTCCAGCCACCGTCAAAGTCGATCAGGCCGGCACGCAGCAGCATGGAGCGCAGCTTGCCGTACGAGCCGTGAATGTCCCCGATTACCCACAGCTCCCTCAAGCGCCGCTCCCCGCACACCGGGCGGCCCCAGTCCATATCCCTGTCCGCAACAGCGGCGTGCCCCGCCCAGCCCCGGGGCTGTCGGGGCAGGAACGCCGGTGGGCAGGACCGCTGAACACATCCAAGAGTGTACTGTCTGCGGCGCCCCGGCCCGTTCCACTTACGGTCGGCGGGCGGGCGGGGAGTTCAGTACCCCGAACCCCACACTGCTGGCTTCCGGTTCAACGCCCTTTGTCGCTGCATGCTTTGCCGCGCAGGCAAGTCCGCTCGGTTTATTCAAACAACAAATGCGTTGTACCTAGTCCCGCTCCACCGCCTCCCCTCCCCCCTCTGGCCCGTTCACGGGCGAGGGCAGCGTCCGCAGTTTGGTCATGCGCTCGCTCAGGTCGTCCTGGATGCGGCGCACGTTGCCCTCCAGGTTGGACCGCGCCCCGTCCAGCTCATGGCGCAGGCGCATGATTTCCTCAACGCCGGCCAGATTGACGCCCAGTTCCTGGGTCAGCCGCCGGATCTCACGCAGGTGTTCGATGTCGCGCTCGCTGTACAGCCGGGTCTTGCCGCTGCTGCGCCCCGGGCTGATCAGCTGCTTGCGCTCGTACAGGCGCAGGGTCTGCGGGTGCATGTCCACCAGTTCGGCGGCGATGGAAATCACGTAGACCGGGCGGTCCTTGGGATCGGTGCGGCCCTCGCTGCTGGGCAGGACGCGGGAGCTGGCCCGGTCGCGCAGCTCGTCCTCAATGCGGGTGATCTCGGCCTCGAACTCGCCCTGAAGGTCATCGAGTTCGTGCTGGAGGCGCATCACCTCCTCGACGCCGGCCAGATTGACGCCCAGTTCCTGGGTCAGCCGCCGGATCTCGCGCAGGTGCTCGATGTCGCGCTCGGAGTACAGCCGGGTCTTGCCGCTGCTGCGCCCGGGACGGATCAAGCCCTTGCGCTCGTACAGGCGCAGGGTTTGCGGGTGCATATCCACCAGTTCCGCCGCCACCGAGATCACGTAGACCGGGCGATGTTTAGAGTCCGAGGCCATAAGCTAGGCTGAGTATAGAGCAGGCAACCTTGATGAGAATGGGGGGAGTGCCGGGGGGGTAGGGCGCAGCTGGGACCGGACAGCGGTGACCGAAGACGCCCCCATACCCCGGCGACGTGGCCGCCCCGCAGCCTCTATCATCGGCCCCATGACCACATCTGACCTGAGTGCCGCCCTGAAGCGCGACGACGCCAACGCCGAACTGTTTGAGCTGCTGCGGATTCCCAGCGTCAGCGCCGATCCCGCGCACCGGGCCGACATGACAAAGGCCGCCGAATTCCTGCGCGCCAAGCTGGCCTCGCTGGGCTTCACGGCGCGGGTGGACGAGACAGGCGGGCACCCTGCCGTGTACGCCGAACACCTCAAGGCCCCCGGCAAGCCCACCGTGCTGCTGTACGGCCACTACGACGTGCAGCCCGAGGCCCCGCTGGAGGAGTGGCTCACGCCGCCCTTTGAACCCACCGTGCGGGGCGGGCGCATCTACGCGCGCGGCGCCACCGACGACAAGGGGCAGGCCTACGCCCACATTCGCGGCGTGGAATTGCTGCTGTCGCAGGGCGAGCTGCCGATCAACGTCAAGTTCTTCATCGAGGGCGAGGAAGAGATCGGCAGCCCCAGCATCGTCCCGTACCTGAAAGCCCACGCGGACGAGCTGAGCAGCGACGTGATCGTCATCAGCGACGGCAGCCGCTTCGCCGCTGACGTGCCCACCATCACCTACGGCGTGCGCGGCCTGAGCTACGTGGAGATTCACGTTCAGGGGGCCAACCGTGACCTGCACAGCGGGTCTTACGGCGGGGCCGCGCCCAACCCGATCAATGCCCTGTGCGAGATCATCGCCAGCCTCAAGGACGAGCAGGGCCGCGTCACCATTCCCGGCTTCTATGACGGCATTGACCCGCTGACCGACGAGGAGCGGGAGATGTGGGCCAGCCTGCCTCAGAATGACGACGAGTTCGCGGGAAGCATCGGCGTGTCCGCGCTGCCCGGCGAGCAGGGCTACAGCGTGCTGGAACGCCTGTGGGGGCGCCCGACGCTGGACGTGAACGGCATCTGGGGCGGCTACCAGGGCGAGGGCAGCAAGACTGTGATCGCCGCCAAGGCCGGGGCCAAGGTGTCGATGCGCCTCGTACCCGGCCAGGACCCGGAGAACATCACGCGGCTGATCCAGGACTATGTGCCGCAGATCGCCCCTGCGGGCGTGAAGGTGGAGGTCAAGGCCCTGCACGGCGGCCAGCCCATCAAGTTCGACACCTCCAGCGAGTACGTGAAGGCGGCAGACCGCGCCCTGCAGCGCGTGTACGGCAAGCCTGCCGTCTTTGCCCGCACCGGCGGCAGCATTCCCATCGTGGCCTACTTCGCCGAGATTCTGAAAAGCCCGGTGCTGTTCGTGGACATGGGCCTGAACGAGGACGCCCCCCACAGCCCCAACGAGAGCTTCGCCGTGCAGGACTACCACAACGGCATTCTGACCAGTGCCTACCTGCTGGAGGAACTGGGCAAGTGAGGGAAAGCGGGCAGCGCGGCGTGGGGCGCCCGTGAACCTCGCCTTCCTCGCCTCGCACGGCGGCAGCGCGGCGCGGCACCTGACCGGGGCGTGCCGTGCCGGAGAGCTGGACGCCGTGCCGGTGGCCCTGATCAGCAACAACAGCCGCTCCCCTGCCCTGGCCTGGGCGCGGGATGCCGGCCTGCGCACCGCCCACCTGAGCGGCGCGAAGTACCCGGACCCGGAGGCGCTGGACGCCGCCATCCTCAACTTCTTGCAGGACGTGGGGGCGGACCTGCTGATCCTCAGCGGCTACATGCGTGAACTGGGGCCGCAGGTCCTGGACGCCTTCGCGGGGCGCGTGCTGAACATCCACCCCAGCCTGCTGCCCCGGCACGGCGGGCGCGGCATGTACGGGGACCGGGTGCATCTGGCGGTGCTGGAGGCCGGCGACAGCGCGTCCGGCGCGACGGTGCATCTGGTCACCTCCGGCATCGACGAGGGGCCGCGGCTGGCGCAGCAGGAGGTGCCTGTGCGTCCGGGCGACACGCTGGAGACCCTGAAAGCCCGCGTGCAGGCCATCGAGGGCGAGCTGATGCTGCGGGCGGTGCGGGAACTGGTGGCCGAGTTGCGGCCCATCGATGCACCCCCCTGACGCCGCACCCACAAACACAGAAGGGAGGACGGGCCAGAATTTGCGCCCGTCCTCCTCTTCTTTTCTTTTGTCAGGTCAGGGGGTCAGCCTAGCTGCGCCCGCGTCCGCCGCGGCCCCGCGCACGCTGCGGCCCCACGCGGCCCGCACCCGTTCCAGCAGGGGCGCCCCCGCCGGTTTCCGAGCGGCGCTGACCGGACGACTGGGCGCCGCGCCCGCCCCGGTCGGCATGTCCACCCTGCGGCGCGTGGCCACGGGCCTGGGACTGACCGCGCGGCTGACCGCCGCCCTGGCCCTGAGTGCTCCTGCCCTGTCCGCCCTGGCTTCTGCCGCGCCCGCCGCTCTCGCCGGGCATCAGGCCGTTGCCGGAGCCGCGCCCCTGCTTTTCCTGAATGGCCCGGTCGACCTGGGCTTCCTGGGTGGTCAGCGGCGGGTGCAGCGCGGGCGGCAGCCCCCGGCGCACGGTCTGCCACAGCCCACGCTGCTCGGGAATCAGCAGCACCAGGTTCACGCCGGGCCGGCCCGCACGCGCCGTGCGGCCCGAACGGTGCACGTGGTCCTCGGCAGTCTGGGCCACGTCCATGTGGATCACGAGGCGCACTTCCGGCAGATCGATGCCGCGTCCGGCGATGTCGGTGGCCACCAGCACGCGGGACTTGCCCTCGCGCAGCAGGGCCATGGTGCGCTCGCGCTTCTTCTGGTCCATGTTGCCCTGCAGTGGGCTGACAATCTCGCCGGGCAGCAGGGTTTCCAGGCGCTCGGCGCGGCGCTTGACCAGCGACTTGGTGCGCGAGAAGATCACCACGCAGCCGCCCGGGGCCCGCAGCGCCTCAAGGGTCTGCTCGGCGGCCACGTCCAGCACGTCGTCGCGGGTGGTGTGGACCAGCAGGTGCGTGGCCCCGGTCGCGCCGCCCAGGATGTCATCGGGGTTGGTGTTCTCGGCGCGGGCCGCCGGGGCGATGTCGATGCGTTCGGGGTTGACCATGAACTGCTGGGCCACGCCACGAATCTCGGCGGGGAAGGTGGCCGAGGCCATGGCGATCTGGATCTTCTGCCCGGCCTGGGTCTGCGCCGAGCGCAGGATGTCGCCCACGTCCTTGAGGAAGCCCAGCGACAGCAGCTCGTCGGCCTCGTCCAGCACCACGTAGCGCAGCCCCGAGAGGTTCAGTTCGCGGCGGCTGATCAGGTCCTTGAGCCGGCCCGGCGTGCCGGAGATCAGGCCCTTGCCGGTGGCCTCGCTGCGGGTCTGTCCCGGCGTGATGCCCCCGGTGATGCGCCCGGCGGTCATGCCCAGCTCGCGCGCCACGTCACGGATCTGCACGGCCAGCTCGCGGGTGGGCGTGACCACCAGCACCTCGGGCCGAATGCCGCGCACAGGGTTCATGCCGATGCCGCGCGCGGCGGCAGGAATCAGGAAGGCCAGCGTCTTGCCGCTGCCGGTCCTGGCGGTGGTGATCACGTCGCGCCCGGACAGCAGCGCGGGAATGGCACCGGCCTGCACGGGGGTGGGCGTGCGGTCACCCAGCAGGGTATGCCAGTCGACCACCGCAGCGGCGGGGCGGGTGGGGGCAGCGCTTTCGGCGCGCGGCGCGTCCTGACGGTCGTGCTGGGGGCGGGGACGTTCGGTGTTGCGAGCGTCTGTGTTGCGGGATTCAGGGGTACGGGTTCGGGTCATGGGTGTCCTAATTGGCGTCCACAGCGGGACGCGCCGGAAGCCGGCGGGGAGAAACGTCAACGGTTGAAGCTGAAGGGCCGCGTCAGACTGCGCGTCGCCGAGAGTCGGCAGACAGTCCGGGCACCTGGGGCAGAGGCACCTGCGGGGGCCACCTGGGCCGCCCGCGTTCACCCCCACTATGCCGCATTTGCGTGAGGAGAACCGGGACGCGGCTCACTGGGGGCCAGTCCCGCCGGACTGCACACGAACTGTCAGGCCGAGGCCGTCCGGCCTACGCCACATCTTCATCCCTCAATCTCTACAAATTTCCGGCACTGTACCTCTTCATACGGGCTCCGATTGAATCGTTTGCAAAACGATGAAAATCCGAGCGAAGCGAGAACGAGTAGAACAGGTTCCGGGAGTGGAGTTGGCAAACCGGCGCCCTCCCGGTTTGTTAACGAAACAGACGGAATCCGTATCAGTCATCTGATGGGCATAACCGGAAAACACGCCTTGACGCGCGATGGCCCGTGTGTGGCGGCGCTGAAAATCGGCAGCCATACCCTGATGTATGCGCTGGGCGTGCGCCGCAACCCGGGCCGCACGCTGGGCAAATGGAGCCGGACTGCGCCCACCACCCATCTGCCCCAATCCAGTCACTCACGGCTTTTATGAGAGCAATTTCAAGAAGTCTGAATCCCAGTCCTGATAGGTTCAGGCGTAAGGTCAGCACATTTCTGGCCTCAGATTCTCGCTTTTCTCGGCTCCACATTCAGGAGGAACACGGTATGGGCTTTCTAGATCGGCTCAAGGCAATGGGCGCGCAGGCAGGCAAGGAAGCGCAGGACACCTGGGGGCGCTTCAACAACGCGGCCTTTGCGGACGCCACGATGGCCGCGTGTGCGCTGATCGGCGCGGCGGACGGCAAGATCGACCAGAACGAACGCACCCGCACCGCGCAGTTCATCACCACCAGCGACAGGCTCAAGACGTTCAATGTCTCTGATCTGCGCGACAAGTACGACCGATACTGCGACAAGATCACCGCCGATTTCGACTTCGGCAAAATCGAGCTGATGCAGGTTATCGGCAAGGTGGCGGGCAAGCCCGATCAGGCCCGCGCGGTGGTACAACTCGCCGTGGTGATCGCCAATTCGGACGGCGACTTCGACGAGAAGGAAATGGGCGTCGTGCGCGAAGTGGCCCAGACCCTCCGGCTCGATCCGGCGGAATTCGGGGTCTGAAACCTGCGGGGCGCGGGGGCAGGACATCCCGGCTTGACAGCCCCGCCCTGCCCATCACATGCTGGACCTTCCGGCAGTGCCCGAACACCACACTCTCTATTTACAGGAGGCACCAACATGGCAGTATCACTGAAAAAAGGCGGCAACGTTTCCCTGAGTAAGGAGGCCCCTGGCCTCAACGCCATCACCGTGGGGCTGGGCTGGGACCCCCGCGCGACCGACGGCAAGGAATTTGACCTGGACGCCAGCGCCTTTACCCTCAAGGCCGACGGCAAGGTGCGCGCCGACGGCGACTTCATCTTCTACAACAACAAGGTATCCTCCGACGGCAGCGTGGTGCATAACGGCGACAACCGCACCGGCGAGGGCGAGGGCGACGACGAGACCATCGACATCGACCTGAGCAAGGTGCCCGCCGACATTGACAAGGTGGCCATTGCCGTGACCATCGACGAGGCCGACACCCGTGGGCAGAGCTTCGGTCAGGTGGGCGGCGCATTTATCCGCGTGCTGAACAAGGACGGCGGCGCGGAAATTGCCCGCTACGACCTGAGCGAGGATTACAGCACCGAGACCGCCGTGATCTTCGGCGAGATCTACCGCAACGGCAGCGACTGGAAGTTCCGCGCCGTGGGTCAGGGCTACGCGGGCGGTCTGGCGCCGCTGGCCCGTAACTTCGGCGTGAACGTCTGATTTCAGCGTCGCTCTTGTAGAGGGCACTGCACTGAACCCCTTGGGGAGCCTGGGAACGCCGTTTCCAGCCTCCCCTTTTTCCACACCCGTCTCTCTCCCAGAAACGCCCTCAAGGAGACCATGCAGACCTTTCAGACCGGACAGAAAACCCAACTGAGTACCCTGACCTCCCAGACCAATCTGACCTTAACCGTGCAGGTGACCGGTCCCGCTTCCGAGTACGACCTGATTCTGTTCGGCCTGGACGCGGCGGGCCAGCTGAGCGACGACCGCTACATGATCTTCTTCAACCAGCCGCGCAGCCCGGAAGGGGCGATAGAGATGACAAGCGGCGCGCGCAATGAGAAGGTCTTTCAGGTGGACCTGTCGCGCCTGCCTGCGTCTGTTCGCCGCCTGAGTCTGGCGGCAACGGTAGACAGCGGGGCCTTCAATGCCATCGACCACGCTGAGGTCACGCTGAGCAGCGTCGGGAGTCCCCTGATGAACTACCGCGTGACCGGGCGCGACTTTCAGCAGCAGAAGGCGATTATGCTGCTGGACCTGTACTTCAAGGACGTGTGGCGGGTCGGCGCGGTGGGTCAGGGCTTCAACGGCGGTCTGGACGCGCTGGTCAGGCACTTTGGCGGCACGGTGGCCGACACGCCCGCCGCCCGGCCTCCGGCCCCGCCGCCACCCGCACCGGCGCCCGCCGCGCCGCGTCCCGCAGCCACGCCGCCCGCGCCGACCATCAACCTGGGCAAGATCACGCTGGACAAGCAGGGGCAGAGCGCCAAGATCTCGCTGCGCAAGGACGGTCAGAAGGACCCCATCCGCGTCAATCTGAACTGGGACAAGGGCGGCGGCTTCCTGCGTGCCGGGGCCGATCTGGACCTGGGCTGCATGTTCGTCATGCAAGACGGCCAGAAGGGCGTGATCCAGGCGCTGGGCAACAGCTTTGGCAGCGACCGCTTCGAACCGTTCATCCTGCTGGACAAGGACGATCGCAGCGGCGCGTCCAGCGACGGCGAGAATCTGGTGATCTCGCGCCCGGACCTGATTCACACCGTCGTGATCTTTGCCTTCATCTACCAGGGCACCTCCGATTTCACCAAGGTCAACGGCCGCCTGACCCTGAAAGACCCACGCGGCAACGAGATCACCGTGCAGCTCAGCAACCCCGACATGCGCCGGACGTTTTGCGCCATTGCCAGCATCGAGAATGTGGGCGGCGAGGTCAAGATCACCAAGGAAGAACGGTATTTCAAGGACCACCAGGAGGCCGATCAGCATTTCGGCTTCGGCTTCCGCTGGTCGGCAGGCAGCAAGTAGATGACCGGGCCGGGCGTTCTCCAGGCGGGTCAGCGCGTGCCGCTCAGCACGCTGGGCGTGGGCCAGCGCCTGAGCGTGGACATCCACTGCACGCTGGACGGTGCGGACATTGCCGCCTTCGGCCTGCAGGGCGGCCGGCTGGCCGATGACCGCTACATGGTGTTCTTCAACCAGCCGCGCAGCCCGGAAGGGGCGCTGGAACTGGTCCGGCAGGGCGTGGACACCAGTTTTGGCGTGGACCTCGCCGCCCTGCCCCCTGCCCTCACCGAGATCTACTTCACTGCCACGCATGACACCCTGCCGATTGCCGGGGCGGGGGCGCTGTCGGTCAAGGTTGGGGACGCAAGTTTTGATGTCAAACCCCACCTGAAGGCCGAGAAGGCCGTTATGCTGGTCCGGCTGTACCGCCACGCGGACGGCTGGCGGCTGGCGACGGTGGCGCAGGGCTTTAACGGCGGACTGGACGCGCTGGTGCGGCACTTCGGCGGTGAGGTGGAGGAGGCTGTGACGCCCACACCCTCTCCTCCAGCCGCCGTCAACCTCCGCAAGGAGCGGCAGCGCGTGCTGCTCGAAAAGGCCGAGCGCGAGCAGCCACAGCTGGTCAGCCTGATTAAAACTGCCACGGTCAGTCTGGAAAAGCGCGGACTGGCCGACGCCCGCTACAGGGTCAAGCTGGTGCTGGACATCAGCGGCAGCATGGCGCGCGAGTACCGCAGCGGCGCGGTACAGGCGCTGGCCGAGCGTGCCCTGGCGCTGGCCGCCCGCCTGGACGACGACGGCGAGGTGGAAGTCTACCTGTTTGGCGTGAAGGCCCACCGCAGCGGCACGCTGTCGCTGGACAACGTGTCGGGCTTTGTGGACCGCCTGAAAGTCAAGCTGGAAGGCGGCACCCACTACAGCCCGGTCATGAAACTGGTGCGCGAGGACGCCGCGAAAGAAGGCCATGACCTGCCGTGTCTGGTGCTGTTTATTACCGACGGTGGCACCAGCAACCCGGCTGTGGTGGTCCGCCAGATGACCGACGCCGCCCACGAACCGATCTTCTGGAAGTTCATGGGCATCGAGGAGGGCCGGGTCAACTTCGACTTCCTCGAAAAACTCGATGACCTGCCGGGCCGTGTGGTGGACAACGCCGACTTCTTCCGGGTGCCCGCCCCCATCAGGATTGCCGACGCCGAGCTGTTCGAGCTGCTGCTGAATGAACTGGACAGCTGGCAGCGGGACGCGCGGGCGGCGGGCATCCTGCGGGGCTGAGTGTCCGGGGGTACGCCACGCCCCACCACAACACCAGCCGACGACGGCCCACCGCATTCCGCTCTAGACTTTCAGACCATCCTTATCCCATCCTCTCAACCCAAAGGAGAAACACCAGATGCCCATTTCGCTCAAGAAAGGACAGCAGATCAGCCTCGCCAAGGAAGCTGGCCCCAGCCTCAGCACCGTTCGTATGGGTCTGGGCTGGGACGCCGTGAAGAAGAAGGGCTTTTTCGGCTTCGGCGGCGGGCAGGCCTCGGTCGACCTGGACGCCAACGCGCTGATGTTCGACGCGGGCGGCACGCTGCTGGACGTGGTGTGGTTCCGGCAGCTTCAGAGCAAGGACGGTTCGGTCAAGCACAGCGGCGATAACCGCACCGGCGCAGGCGACGGCGACGACGAGACCATCACGGTGGACCTGACGCGCCTGCCGGCCAACGTCAACACGGTGGTCTTTACCGTCAACAATTTTACCGGGCAGGACTTCGGTCAGATTGAGAACGCCTACTGCCGTCTGGTCAACACCCAGGGCGAGGCCGAGATCGCCCGCTACGACCTGTCGGCGGGCGGTCAGCACAGCGCAATGATCCTGGCCAGCCTCAAGCGCCAGGGCGGCGACTGGACCATGACCGCCATCGGCTCGCCTTCACGCGGGCGCACCTACCAGGACAACCTGCCGGACATCAAGGCCTACCTGTAGACGGGTCGCCGAGACGGCTCCCACGATAAACCCACCGGGAACCTCTCCTGCTTTCCTCCCGTATTCACCCCGGACCACCAGCCGCAAGACCGGCGGCTGAGTTACCCAGAAGGACGGAACAACATGGCACTTTCACTGAAAAAAGGCGGCAACATATCCCTGAGCAAGCAGGACGCCAACCTGCAGCGCATCATCGTGGGCCTGGGCTGGGACCCGCGCCCCACCGACGGACAGGCCTTCGATCTGGACGCCTGCGCGTTCCTGCTCAATGCAGGCGGCAAGGTGCGCGGCGATCATGATTTCATCTTCTATAACCAGCTTCGCAGCACGGACGGCAGCGTGGAGCATACCGGCGACAACCGCACCGGTGACGGTGACGGTGACGACGAGGCCATCAAGATCAACCTGACGCAGGTGCCGGCCGAGATCGACAAGATCGCCGTGAGCGTGACCATCGACGAGGCCGAGGCCCGGCGCCAGAACTTCGGGCAGGTGGGCGGCGCGTTTATTCGCGTGGTCAACGAGGACAATGGCCAGGAACTGACCCGCTTTGATCTGGGCGAGGATTTCAGCACCGAGACCGCCGTGATCTTCGGCGAGATCTACCGCCACAGCGGCGAGTGGAAGTTCCGTGCGGTGGGTCAGGGCTACACCGGCGGTCTGGGGCCGCTGGCCCGCAATTACGGCGTGAACGTTTAGACTGAGCGTCCTGCAACAGGCACCCGTTGACAAGACCGGGTGCCTGTTTGGTGGCAGCACGCCACATAATGGAACCGTTGGCCTGTCCACCGCAGAGCGGACAGCCAGCAAGGAGAACAGTAGTGATTCAAAGAGAGTTTGGCTTCGCCTTCGGGGTTACCATTATTGCCCTGATTCTGACGTTCTGGTACGGCTTCAACACCGGCGGGCTGGCCGTGGCGCTGAATTTCCTGGTGATCGCTGTGGTGCTGGGCATCATGGAAGTGTCGCTGAGCTTCGACAACGCCGTGGTGAACGCCTCGGTGCTGAAGAACATGACCGAGAAGTGGCAGCGCCGCTTCCTGATCTGGGGCATCCTGATTGCCGTGGTGGGTATGCGGCTGGTCTTCCCCATCGCCATTGTCGCCATCACGGCGGGCCTGGGCTTCGGCGAGGTGGCCAACCTGGCCCTGAACGACTCGGTCCGTTACGGCGAATATCTGGAAGAGGCCGAGGTCGTGATCAGCGCCTTCGGCGGGACCTTCCTGCTGATGGTGGCCCTGAACTACCTGATGAATCCTGAGAAGGACGAGCACTGGCTGGCGGGCTTCGAGCGCCGTCTGGCCGGACTGGGCAAGCTGGACACCATCCAGGCCATCATTGCCGGCGTGGTGCTGCTGGCCGTCACCCACTTCTTCGTGGTGCCTGAAGAGCAGTTCGCGGCGCTGGTGGCGGGCATGGTGGGCCTGCTGATCTACCTGGCAATGAACGCCATCGGCGGTCTGTTCGATCCCAACGACATGGCGGCCAAGGCAGGCGCTGCAGGCTTCACGGCCTTCATGTACCTGGAAGTGCTGGACGCCTCGTTCTCGCTGGACGGCGTGATCGGGGCCTTCGCCGTGACCAAGGAGATCGTGATCATCTCGGCGGGTCTGGCGATCGGCGCGGTGTTCGTGCGCTCGCTGACGCTGTTCCTAGTTCACCAGGGCACGCTGGCGCAGTACCGTTTTCTGGAGCACGGCGCGCACTACGGCATTCTGGCGCTGGCGGTCATCATGCTGGCCAGCACCAACCGCAACGTCCACATTCCCGAACTGGTCACTGGCCTGATCGGGGTGGCGTTCATCGCAGCCTCCATCTGGTCGAGCGTGCGGGCCAACCGGCGCGAACTGTCCGAGGGCAAGTCTCAACCGAACTGAGTGCAAGGTTGGGCTGGCTGTGGGGGAGGCGAATACGCCTTCCCCACAGCTTTTTTGTTCAGCCTTCCTCAAGCCCAAAACGTATTGCGGCCCATGTCGGCGGCGCGGTCAAGGCGCTTAAATACAGCCATGCTTGGCAAATTCTTCAAGAAACCGGCGGACGACATGGGCGGGCGCGTGCCCCCCGGCCAGAGCCTGACCGCCCGCTTTCCGGTGCTGACCTACGGCCCCGCGCAGAACTACAACGCCTCCGAGGTGGTGGTGCGCATCAGCGGGCTGGCCGGCGAGAAGACCTTTACCTGGGCCGATCTGCTGGCGCTGCCGCAGACCACCCTGACCTACGACATTCACTGCGTGACCCACTGGAGCAAGCTGGACACCGAGTGGACCGGCGTGCGCGTCGCAGACCTGATGGCACACATCGACCTGGACCCGGCGGCCACCCATGTCATGCAGCACAGCGTCGGGGGCTACACCACCAACCTCTCGCTGGAGGATTTCACCCGTCCGGACAACCTGCTGGCACACACCTTTGGCGGCGAACCGCTGACGGCCGAGCACGGTGGTCCGCTGCGTCTGGTGGTGCCACATCTGTATTTCTGGAAAAGCGCCAAGTGGCTGACCGGGCTGGAATTCATGGCTGCCGATCAGCCGGGGTTCTGGGAGAAGAACGGCTACCACATGCGCGGCGACCCGTTCAAGGAACAGCGCTACGACGATGACTGACCGAAGGAAGGCCCATGCCCAGCACCCACACGCCCGCAGCTGAGGGCCATCTGGTGCCTGATGTGCTGCAACCGGGTCTGGCGCTGGTTCTCGTGGGCACCGCGCCCAGCCGTATCAGCGCGGCGAAGCGGGCGTATTACGCTAATCCGGTCAACAAGTTCTGGCGCACGCTGCACGAGGCCGGGCTGACCCCCCGGCAACTGTCGCCGCAGGAGTACCCACAGGTGCTAGCGTACGGCATCGGCCTGACGGACGTGGCGAAACGGCACAGCGGCGTGGACGCGGCCCTGCCGGGCGAGGCGTGGCGGCCCGACGAACTGCGCGACAAGATCAGAACGTACCGCCCGCAGATCATCGCCTTTACCAGCAAGCGCGGCGCGTCCGAGACGCTGGGGAAGCCCACCGGCCGGCTGCCTTACGGGCCACAGCCCGACACGCTGGAGGGCGCGGAGGTCTGGGTGCTGCCCAGCACCAGTCCGCTGGGGCACACCCACTTTCAGCTGGGGCCGTGGCAGGCGCTCGCGGCGCGGGTGGCCGAGGTGCGGGAGAAGCTGAGCGAACCCTGAACGCAGACCGGCGCGGCGCGGGAACTTTCCTCAGCCTCGGGCCGTATTCTTGACCTGTATGGCCCCCTCTGTCACCACCATTCTGACTGTGGCCCGCACCGGCTCGCGCGTGGTGCGTTCCCTGATTCAGCCTCCCCAGCGGGGGCCGGGGCACAGTGGCCTGCGCAGCGTGCGCGAACTGGGCCATGACCCGTGGCTGATGCCAGACGGTTCCGATGGTCTGCGCCGTCAGGCCACCCGGCTGGCGCGGCGCGGCATGGGGCTGGGCAAACTGACGCTGCAGGGTGTGCTGGGGGCGCTGGTGGTCTTCCCCCTACTGCTGATCTTCGGCGTGCTGTTCGCGCTGGGCTTCGATCCGGCAGGCTGGCTGCTGGGCATCACGCTGCTGCTGGGGTTGCTGGGGCTGGTCCGCACGGCGGTCCGCGCCACGCGCCTGATGAACGCGCCGGATGAGGAGGTGCTGCCGCAGCAGGCGGCGGCCCAGCAGCCCAGCCTCCAGGCCGACGAGGCTGGGCTGCTGGGCACCCTGCGCACCCACGAGCGGGCGCTGCCCCCGGCCAGCCGGGTGGCGTTTCACGCCGCCGTGATCGCCACCCGTGACGCCCTGCGCGCCTCGGCGGACGACGCCATGCTGGACCGCGACACCTTCGACGTGCGGCAGGCGGCCCGCGAGGATCTGCCCGAACTGCTGGCCACCTACCGCACGGTGCCGCCCACCCCCGCCAACCAGACCGAACTGCAACGCCAGCTGGGGCTGATCGAGGGCCGCATGGCCGCCGTCGTGCGGGACCGGGAGGCCCAGAAGGGGCGAACCCTGAAGGCGCATGGTCGCTACCTGGAACACAAGTATCTGGAGAAACCGGAAGCGGAGTAATCCGCTACTTTCCGGCCTTCACGCCGCCCATCCAATCCAAGATCCAGCGGGCCACCTGGGCGCTGCGGGCGGCAGTGATGTCGAGGTGTGCCGCCCCCCCCAGGGTCCGCACCGACATGCGCGCCCCCGTGAGCGCGGCGTACCTGCGGTACGCGTCGGCATCCGTCACGCCGTCCTCGGCCGCGATGCCCAGCGCGGGCAGGGACGCCCTGTGCCACACGCGCAGGTCATTCTCAAAGGGGGTGCCGCGGGTGCCCTGACGCACGGCGGCGAGGTCCAGCGACAGCCGGTTGGGAAAGTACCACTCGCTGAAATCGCCCAGCGGGTTCCAGAAGCGGTTCACAAAGTCCTGCGGGTCGGTGGGGGCAGCGGGATCGGTCTGCCAGCCGACAGGCCGACCGCGGTCCTGCTGTCCCGCCACCCAATAACTTTCCTTGCCGCCCAGCACGGCGGCAATCAGGTTGTTTCCCTCTATCGCGTTGGTCGCCTGCCCGGTTTTCAGGGTCAGGAAGGGTAGCAGGGCGTACCGCTGCTCAAGCTGCACCATCGCCGCCGCGAGGTTGGTGGCCGGGTATCCCACCAGCCCGCCCGACGGGGCCAGAGCGCCCGGCTGCGTGGCGGCCAGCCGGGCCTGGGCGGCCGCGCGGCTGGCGAGTGTGGGGCCAAAATACACCGCGTCCACATAGGGGTCTTCGGCCAGCCCCTTCAGGCCGGTCAACGGCCCCAGCACGCCTCCGGTGCCGTCCGCGTAGTTCTGGGGGGTGAGCGGCTGGTTGCTCAGCAGGCCTGGCACGCCGTCCAGCATCACCAGGCCGCGCACGTCATCTGCGCCGCGTCCCCCGCTGGCCACTGCGCTGTCGCCGGACAGGTCGCCAAAATCGTAGGCGGCATACAGCCCGGTCAGGCTGCCGCCCATTGAGTGGCCGCCGATGAACACGTCGGGCGTCAGGCGGCGGGCCTCCTGAACAGCCACGCGCCAGTCGCGCAGGGTCACGTCCAGGCCCCAGTCGCGCATGTACGACACGCTTGCCTTGGCGTGGGGCGGCAGGCCGCCGCGGACAATCTGCGCCAGCCGGGCCGGCCCCGCCGCCGCGATCTCGGCCTGGGGTTCCAGCAGGTTGCTGCGGCGGTCCACCGTCCAGACCGCCGTGCCCGGCCCCAGCGCCACGATCTGCCGCGCCAGCCGGTCAAAACTGCCGGCACCGCCCAGGAAACCCGGCATCAGCAGCAGGATGGTCCTGGGTCTGGCGGGACCGTAGCGCACGGTGATGCTGGCGTTCAGGGCAGGCGGCGTGCCGGGCACCACCACGCTGGGCCGCACCACGCGTACAGCCGGAACCCTCGACAGCACAGCGTTGCTGGGCGTGGTCACGGGGGCGGGAGCCGGTCCGGCGCTCTGCGGGGCCGGGGCACAGGCGGCCAGCACCGCGGACAGGAGGAGGGAAGGCAGGCGCATCCGCCCATGCTGCTCTGCGCTCGGGGGCGGGAAGGTGCGGAGGCTTACGGGGAGCTTGACCAGGGCTTGAGGTGCCGGGGCGGGCGAGGCGGCCCGTCTGCCTATCACGCGCCCTCACCCGCACGCCACGCCGTTCTAAACTCAGGCCATGAGCGCACCCTCCTCCCCTCCCCTCCGCCTCCCCAGGGGCTTTCAGACCGCCGCGCTGGCCGCCGGTATCAAGCCCAGCGGCCGGACTGACCTCAGCACCGTGACCTCCGACACCGGGTGCGTGTGGGCCTTTGCAGGCACGCGCAGCACCACCGCCGCCGCCTGCGTGACGCGCAACCGCGAGCTGTATGCGGCAGGCGGCCCGGTGCGGGCGCTGCTGGTCAACGCCGGGAATGCCAACGCCGCCACCGGAACGCGCGGCGCCCGCGACAACGCGGACCTGGCCGACGCGCTGGGCAGCGTGCTGAATGTCGGCATGGACGGCGTGCTGACCGCCAGCACCGGCATCATCGGCCACCCGCTGCCGATGGACCGCGTGCTGAGCGGCATCGAGCACCTGCCCGAGGCTCTGGGCGACGACGCGGCCAGTTTCGCGGGCGCGATCATGACCACTGACCTGCGGCCCAAGACCGCCTGGGCAGACCTGCCCGGCGGGGCGCGCATCGTGGGCGTCGCCAAGGGCAGCGGCATGATCCACCCGGACATGGCGACCATGTTCGCCTTCGTCTTTACCGACGCGGCGCTGGATTCAGCGGGCCTGCGCGCGGCCTTCTCCGCTGTGGTGGCCCGCACCTTCAATGCCGTGACGGTGGACGGCGACACCAGCACCAACGACATGGCCGTGGTGCTGGCCAACGGGCAGGCCGGTGAAGTGGCCCTGCAGGACTTTCTGCCCGCGCTCGAAACCGTGATGCGTGACCTGGCCCGCCAGATCGCCCGCGACGGCGAGGGGGCCACCCGCCTGCTGACCGTGAAGGTGACCGGCGCGCTGACCGAGGCCGAGGCGCTGACCGCCGCCCGCACCTGCTGCGTCAGCCCGCTGCTGAAGAGCGCCGTGCACGGCAATGATCCCAACTGGGGCCGCGTGATCATGGCGGTGGGCCGCAGCGGCGCGGCCGTGAACATCGAGGGCATGACTGTGGCGGTGCAGGGCAACCCGGTGTTTGCGGGCCGGCCCCTGCCCTACGACGACGCGGCGGTCAGCGCAAGCATGAAGGCTGAGGAGGTCGTTTTCGAGCTCGATCTGGGCGTGGGCGGCGCGTCCGGCGAGGCCTGGGGCTGTGATCTGAGCGCCGAGTACGTGAGCATCAACGCGGATTACACGACCTGACCGTGCGGGTAGCCGGAAACAGGTCCACCCCCACTTGACCCAACCTTCAGAACTGGACCCCGACCCTTCAGACTGGCCTACCCTGCCAGCATGAACACCGCTCCCAGACCACAGCCTGCGCTGGCCCGGCCCCTGGATTTCTCTGTTCCGTCCAACAGATTTGCGGCGGCGGGCAGCCTGGCGGCGGTGCTGGTGGGCCGCGTGGTGCGCGGCAACTGGTGGGACGCGCTGGGCGTGGGCGGCGCGGCCTTCAGCGCGTGGGCCATCGCGCGGGAACTGGACCCGGACTGGCCGCAGACGGCGAACACGGCCCTGCCCGTAGCTGCCGCCGCCGCACTCCTGGGCGGACCGGGCAACCCGCTGACGGCGGCCGCCGCCCTGAGCGGCCTGCGAATGATCGCCGGAACCACCGGGCAGACCGCCACGCCGGCCGATCACCTGGGGCTGCTGGTGCAATCGGCGCTGGCCTCGGCCACCGGGAACCGCTCGGCTGCCCTGCTGAGTTCGGCGGCCCCGCTGCTGACGCCCGAGGCCCACTCCTGGCGGCCCGCGCTGGGCGTGCTGATGCCCCGGCTGTGGCGGGACCGCGCGTCGGGCCTGGCCACGGCTCCCGCCGCCCTGCTGGGACTGGGGGCCGTGGCCCTGACGCCCATGTTCACGGCCCCCGAACCCGTGGGCAGTCCGTGTGACCGCGCCCCCCGCACCGTCCGGGCGGACCAGGTCCAGCGTGCGCGGCAGGCTGCCGTAATCTCGCTGGCGCTGGGGCTGGGCGGCGGAGGCGTGCGCGGGCTGGGGCCGCTGACTGCCGCCGTGCTGACGGTGGGGTTGCGGCGGGTGCAGGCGGGAGCGACCAGAACGGGTTCCTGAATTCCTGTCCCTGGCGGCACGTCAAAAAGGGAAGCCTGTCTCCTGGCTTCCCCCTGTGATCACCCTCTGAGCTTCAGTCGTGTGCGCCTGCCAGTTCGCGCTGTCCGAACTGCTGGGCCTCGGTGCTGCCGGCCAGGGCATTGGTGCTGCTCACTCCCCCGGCGGCGGCGTTGGACACGGCGTCGAAGTAGCCGGTGCCCACCTCGCGCTGGTGCTTGACCGCCGTGAAGCCGCGTTCCTGGGCCGCAAACTCCTTTTCCTGCAATTCCACGAAGCTGACCATCTGGTTGCGGGCGTAGCCGTGCGCCAGCTCGAACATCGCGTGGTTCAGGCTGTGGAACCCGGCCAGCGTGATGAACTGGAACTTGTAGCCCATGCGTCCCAGTTCCACCTGGAACTTGGCAATCGTCTCGTCATCCAGATTCTTCTTCCAGTTGAAGCTGGGCGAGCAGTTGTACGCCAGCAGCTTGCCGGGGAACTCGGCATGAATGGCCTCTGCGAACCGGCGGGCATCATCCAGATTAGGCACGCTGGTCTCGCACCAGATCACGTCGGCGTAGGGGGCGTAGGCCAGGGCGCGGGAGATGGCCTGCTCGATACCAGGTTTGACGAAGTAGAAGCCCTCGGGGGTGCGCTCGCCGGTGCAGAAGGGTTTATCGTTGTCGTCGATATCGCTGGTCAGCAGGTTGGCGGCGTCAGCGTCGGTGCGGGCGATCAGGACGGTGGGCACTCCGCTGACGTCGGCGGCCAGACGTGCGGCGTTCAGCGTACGGATGAACTGGCTGGTGGGCACCAGCACCTTGCCGCCCAGGTGACCGCACTTCTTCTCAGAGGCCAGCTGGTCCTCGAAATGAACGCCGGCCGCCCCCGCCTCAATCATGGCCTTCATCAGCTCAAAGGCGTTCAGCGGACCGCCGAACCCCGCCTCAGCGTCGGCGACGATGGGCGCAAAGTAGTCGATGTCATCCCGGCCCTCGCTGGTCTGGATCTGATCGGCGCGGCGCAGGGTGTTGTTGATGCGCTTCACGACGTCTGGCACGGAGGAGGCGGGGTACAGGCTCTGGTCCGGGTACATCTGCCCGGCGTTGTTGGCGTCCCCGGCCACCTGCCAGCCGCTCAGGTAGATGGCCTTGAGGCCCGCCTTGACCTGCTGCATGGCCTGATTGCCGGTCAGCGCGCCCAGCGCGTTCACGAACGGCTCGTCCTTCATCAGTTTCCACAGCTTGTTCGCGCCGTGACGGGCCAGGGTGAACTCAATGGGCAGGCTGCCGCGCAGCTTGACCACGTCCTCTGCGCCGTAATTGCGCCTGATGCCCTTCCAGCGTTCCTCGGTCTGCCAGGTCTTCTCCAGAATCTCGGCGGGCGTGCGCGGGCTGTGGGTCTGCTGGGACTGGGTCATGGTGGGTCTCCTGGGGGTATGGAAGGCGGTCCTCATCCCTTCCGGGGGAGGTAACTGGATAGTTGGCTGGGTGGGAGGGGGTCCCGTGGTGCTGTGGGAACAGTGTGCCGGAGTCCAGCCCGCCAGCGGGGTGGTTTACCTGTGTCGGCGTGGGGTAAACCACCCCGGCAGGTAAACCATTCAGTGCCGCCCCTACCCGAGAGCTGGCCCACAGCCATGAAAAACCCCTCCCGCAACGGAAAGGGTTGGGGGCGGGGGTTCCGCAGGAGCGACCCGGCGATCAGCCGTTCAGAGCATCCAGGCCCAGCCACGCGGCCAGTTCCCGCTCGAACCGCGCATGGGCCTCGTGGTGGTACAGGATGCCGTGGAAGCCAGCCGCGTTGGCGGCATCGATGTTCTCCTGCACGTCGTCCACAAAGGCGGTCTGGGCGGCCGGAAGCTCCATCGCCGCCTCCAGCGCCGCGAAAGATTCGGGCGCGGGCTTCTTGTGGCCCAGTTCGTTGCTGAACACCAGGGCGTCGAAGCGGGCAAAACGCGGGTCCCGGCGCAGGTGGGCGCTGACCACCGGGTAGTTGTTGCTCAGCAGACCCACGCGCACCCCGGCGGGCAGGGCGGCCAGCGTGGCGTACATCGGCGCGTGATCGGCGATGCTGCCCAGGTACAGCGCCTCGAAGTCGGCGTAGGACAGCGCGGCCCCGGTTTCCTCTGCCATCACGGCCCAGAAATGCTCCAGGGTCCAGGCCCCCACCTCCAGTTGCCGTACGTGGCGGAAATAACTGTCGCGCACGCGCTCCACCGGCACGCCGCTACGCTCAGCCACATTCTGGGTGCTACGCCCATCGAAAGTGCCGACGGTAAAGACGCCGCCCCAGTCAAAGGCAACATGCCGGGCCGCCGCAACAGAAGAATCCATACCCGATTGTGGCGCACCGGACATCAGCCGGCGCGGCGCTGTTCAGATCTGGAGCCGCCAACCAAAATGAGAACCGTAAGACCAGACTATTCGTTTGAAACGATGTTAAATTTTATACAGTTCGGCATCTTCCTATGCACGCTGGAAGTCGGCCCGAAAAAGTTTGTGTGACGCACTTCGCCACGGTGTGAGCGGCTATTTCTGCCAATTTATGCACAATGGGGGGGCATGTGCTGTTCTAACCCGCAGCCGTTATAGTCAGAGAGTGAACGTTTCTAGCAGGAATCACCATCGATATCAGCAGGAGGTCAGGCAAGTTGCTGCCCTGCTGCGCGCCCACGAGGGGCCAGTGGTCATCCTGTCTCACGAGAACCCGGACGGCGACGCCCTGGGCAGCCTGCTGGGGCTGACCCGGGCGCTCCGGGACCTGGGCAAGACGGTGGTTGCCCCGATGGATGTGCCGCGCTACCTGCGCTTCCTGCCCGCTCCCGGCGAGACCAGCGCCCCGCTGACGGTGTGGCCCGAAGGGGCACTGGCCGTGGTGGTGGATGTCGACAACAACGACCCCGACAGGGTGGCAGGCGCAGACCTGCGGCAGTTTCGCGGTGAGGTCATCAATCTCGATCACCATGGCACCAACCAGCGGCGGGCCACGGCGGGCGTGGTCGATCCGGCGCAGCCGGCGGCGGTGATGATCGTGGCCGACGTCCTGAGTGAACTGGGCGTGACCTGGACCGAGCAGATCGCCACACCCCTGATGCTGGGCCTGATCACCGACACCGGCAGCTTCAGATTTGACAGCGTCACTCCAGAGACGTTTAGCAGCGCTGGCCGGCTGCTGGCCCACGGCGCGCGGCTGGGCTGGATCAACGACCAGATGGGGCAGCAACCCCGCGCGTACTACCTGCTGCTGCGCGAGGTGCTGGACACCATGGAGTTCCTGCGTGGCGGCCGGGTGGTGATGGCGCGGGTGGACGCCGCCATGCTGGCGCGGGCCGGGGCGAGTTGGGAAGACGTGGAGAATTACGTGGGCATGCTGCGCAACTCCGAGGGCGCGGAACTGGCCGTGATGATCAAGGACTTCGGCGAGCGAATCAAGCTGTCGCTGCGCTCACGCGGCGGGATCAGCGCGCAGAACGTGGCAGTGGCGCTGGGCGGTGGCGGCCACGTCTCGGCCTCCGGCGCCAGTCTGAGCGAGGCGTACCCGGCGATGCGCCGCCGCCTGGAACATGCCATCGAGGCCGAGCTGGAACGGGTGGACGGGCAGGGTGCGTCCGTGGCCGCCGTGAACTGATCCCTTTGCGGGGGATGGGCTGGGATGGGCTGCCCACCGGTTGTAGTTGAAGCGTGCTCCCCCTCAGCCGCCCGGCAGGTCCGGTATCGGCGTGGTGTGCGCTGCCGCAGCGCGGATCAGCTGAATCTTGATGGCGCTCAGGCGGGCCGGGCTCAGGACGCCGCGTGCCAGCACCCGGTCGCCCAGGGTCAGCACCGGCACGTCGTCGCCGTGACGCTGCCGCCACTCGGGACGGGCGTCCACATCCAGCGTTTCCACCCGGAACGCCAGTCGGGCCAGGTGGTCCTGCGCCTGCTCGCACAGGTGGCAGCCCGTTCGGGTGTACAGGGTCAGCACGGGTAAGTCAGCCATTGTTCCCAGATGCTAGGGCATGGGGCGGCAGGCCGTGAACGCGCGTCACTCCTGGCTGGACGCACTCAGGCGCTGACGGCGGCCTGGGGACTGGCCTGCGCCGGAGCAGTTCTGTCGGCTTCCCGCCGATCGGCCAGTGGCTTGCCGCGCTGGGACGTGGCCACACCGGTCTGGGGCCGGTCCAGCAGCGTCATGGCCTGAACCGGGGCGTACATGTCACGGCTGGAAATGGGGTCGCCGGCACTGGAAATGGTCCGCAGCACCTGTCCGCCCTGCCGCACCGCGTAGATCTGCCCTTCCGGTCCCACGCTGATCAGCCACGGGGCCTCGGTCGGTTCGCCCACCAGGGTGTCGAGCGAGAAGGTGACGCCGGGGGTACCGTCGGCCTCGATCTTGCGCAGCTTGCGGGCCACGCCGTCCACGATGTACACCGCGCCGTGCCGGTCAACGCCCACGCCTTCCAGCGTGCGCAGGCCCTCGCTGTGGCGGTCCAGCCGGAAGGCGTAGCGGCTGAGGTACTCGCCCTGCGCGGTAAACCGCTGAACCTCGTTGTTGCCGGTGTCCAGCACGTACAGGGAACCCTCGGGCGACGCCACGAGGCGGCGCGGCCGGTCGAAGCGGCCCAGACCCTGTCCGCGCCCGCCGAAGCGCCGGACAAACTGCCCCGCGCTGTTGTAGACCACGATGTGGTGCGCCTCGCCGTCCAGGACGTAGACGTGGCCCTGGGTCACGGCGATGTCCAGCGGCTGCAGCAGTTCGCCCTCGCCCAGACCATAGGTGCCGAAGCTCAGCAGTTCCTGGCCCTGGGGGTCGAGCTTGCGAATCAGGGCCCCCGACTTGCCCTGACGGTATTCCTGCAGGGTGACGTACAGGTTGCCCTCCGCATCGCCGGCCAGCGCGTTGGGCACGCCGGGCAGGCCCTGCGCCGCCCCCCCCTGATCGCACAGGCTGGCACGCAGCTTGCCCTGCAGGTCCAGCAGGCGTACGGTGCCGCGCTTTTCCTGAACGCTCAGGGCCAGCGCCAGCGGATCGCTGAACACGTCATCGCTGAGCACGCCTGCGTCGAGCCGGGTAATCACCTCGTCCAGCGTGGGCCGCTGCGCCGGGTCCTTCTCGATCATGTTCAGGATCAGGTCATTGAGGCGTCCCGGCACTTCCAGCCGCACCTGCTTGGGCGGCTTGGGGGCCTCGAAAACCTGCTGGTGCACCACAGCCTCGTAGCTGCCCCGGAAGGCGGTCTGGCCGCTGACCATCTCGTAGGCCAGCAGGCCCAGGGAATACACGTCGCTGCGGGCGTCCACGCGGTTGCCCTTGGCCTGCTCTGGGGCCATGTAGATCGGGGTGCCCACCCGCGCGCCGGTCATGGTCAGGCGGGTCAGCACCTTGCCCACCGCAATGCCGAAGTCCATCAGCTTGACGCCGCCCTCGCGCAGCTGGCCCTCGTGAAAGGCGTTCTTGAGAATCATGACGTTGCCAGGCTTGATGTCACGGTGCACCACGTTCTGCATGTGGATGTAGCGCAGGGCGTCGGCCAGCGCGCGCAGCACTTGCACTGCCTCCGCAAAGGCCAGGCTGCGCTCCTCAAGCAGACCTTCGAGGCTCTCGCCGTCCAGAAACTCCATGGCGATGTAATGTTCGGGGTCCTGCATGCGGTAGTCGTAGACCCGCACGATGTTGGGGTGGTTGAAGCGCTTGAGCACCTCGGCCTCGCGGTAGAAACGTTTGACGAACTTGGCGTCGGCCAGGTACTTTTCCTGCGGCACCTTCAGGGCCACGATGCGGCCGTCCTGGGCGCGGCGGGCGCGGTAGACGCTGCCCATTCCGCCGATGCCGATGCGGTCCATGACCTCGTAATCCTGGAACTTCAGTTCGGATTTGGTCGACGCCAGCGTGCTGCGCCGGGTCAGGGTAGGCTCGGGCGTCCGCTGCACCCGCGTGGGCTTGCTACTCCTGGCAGGCTTGACCTCCCGCGGCCGTGCGGGCAGGGCGGCCGACTGCACCAGCGAGATCAGGCTGCCGCCCAGCAGCACCGCCAGCACGCTGAGCGCACCCTGCGCCCGGTCCAGCACGGCAGACCAGGACGCCCCCTGACCGACCCCTCCAAGCTGCGCCAGTACCACCAGCACGGCCACCAGCGCCAGCGCCAGGACCGACGTGAGGACGCTCAGGACGCGTTCGGGGAAGCGGACCAGCAGCAGCAGGCCCACCACAAACAGCGCGCCCAGCAGCACCGCGGTCATCGGCGCTGGTCTCGGCTGGACAGGGGCGGCGGGAGCAGCATCATCTCCCACAGTTATACAGGCCCATTCCTTGCGCCACACTTACAAAGTCAGGATTCAGACCCTGAAGCCACCCACCATTCAGAACGGACGAACCGCGTGCAGCACTGCCTGAATTGCAGATAGCGTTGTCTCGGGCGATCTCGGCGGGCACCCCCAGAAACGCAGCCACAGCCGCATAACACACGCAGCGGAGGCATCAGTACATGCCGCCTGATGCCTCCGCCTTGAACTGGAGCCCTGCACTGGATAGGTCCATAACCGGACCCGAACCTTCCCGGACGCCTTAAAAGGGCGTTTCCTCTTCCACCACCGGCGCGGGCCGGGGTGCCGGCGCAGGCTGGGGACGAGCGGCCACCGGGCGGGTCTGGGCCTGCCCCGGCGCCATACCTGCACGGCCACCCGGCACGGCGTAGCGGTCCTGCCGCTTGCCGCCCCGGAAGATCGCCAGCGTGACGTATTCGAACTCGCCGTCCGCCTTCTCCCGGACGTGTTCAGGATCGGTGCCGCGCGCCCCACGGCTGTACTTGACGGCGGCAGGCAGCTTCATCTTGCGGCTGTCCACGGCTTCCAGTTCACGGCGGCGGTATGCCAGACCCCGGTGGATCACCATGTCCTCGCCCTCGGGGTTGGTCCATTTTCTGGCTCCGATCAGCGTCCAGTCGAAATCAGACTCGTTGTCCAGCGGAAACTGGTAGCCGCCGCCCGGCACGGTGCCGCTGGTCCAGCCCAGGCGGCCGTACTGGCGCTGCACGTCCAGCAGTTTGTCGGCGCTGTCCACATCCACCGTGACGTGCGCGCCCAGATCGGTGACAAATTCTATATGCAACATTCAAACCCCCTTACGTAAATAACATAACACATGCGCGGCCAGCAGCCGTCAAGACGGGTCTGGGGCAGCGCCCCCCTCAGTGCTTACCCTCGCGTCAGCACGTAGAACACCCGCTCGCCCTCTGCGGCCAGATCCGTGACGACGTAGCCGCGTTCCATGTATTCGCCCATCACCTCGCGCAGCGCCAGCCGCCAGCCCAGGCGCAGCGGCTCATTCATCAGCTCGGCCTTGCGCGGCACCTCGGCCAGCACCTGCGGACTGTTCAGATGCAGGACCGGCGCGTCCGGTTCCTCTCCTCCCGGCACGGCGGCCAGCACCACCTCACCGTCGGGGGCGGGCGGCGGGTGGGAGGCGCTGGGCCGCGACAGGTCCCACTCGATCATCAGGCGGTCTGCCGGAAAGGCCGTCGCGGGGTCATCGCCCAGCGCGTACCAGTCGGCGTGGTAGGACACGGCCCGCGCCCCCAGCTTGCCCAGGTTAAGGCGGGCGTTGCGGGCAATCAGGGGATCAAAGGTCCAGGTCATGCGCGTGATGCCCTGCGCCAGCACCCGCTCGCGCTGCGCGTGCTTGAGGGCCACGGCCAGCCCGCTGCCGCGCCAGTCAGGATGAACCGCCAGCAGGTGCGAATGGTGCCACAGCTGCCCGTCCCGGAGCGCCGGAAAGCCGAAGGCCAGTCCGAATGGCAGCGCCAGCGTGTCGTGCGGCGCGTCCGGCAGAGGCGCCGGGTAGGCCCCCAGCACCACGCCGCCGCACACCGAACTGATCCGGAACATGCTGCTGGGCAGCACCTCGCGGTCCGGATACCCCCAGGCGTCCACCTGCACGCCTTCCAGTCCGCGCATGGCCCAGGGATCGGTCACGTCGCGGATCACGTAGGGCCGCCGGGGCAGCGGAGCCTCGGGCACCGGGCCGGAGGCCGCGTTCAAGGGCGCCGTTCCTCCGTCAGCTCGGCCACACTCTCGATGAAGTCGCGGTTGAGGGTCACGCCGATGCCCGGGCCCTGCGGCACAGGCATCAGGCCGTCCACGGCCTCCAGCGGCTCGTTGATGATGTCGGTCTCCCAGTAGCGGCTGGCGCTGGAGGTGTCGCCCGGCAGCGTGAAGTTGGGTAGGGTGGACAGGTGGATGTTGTGCGCCCGGCCCACGCCGCCCTCCAGCATGCCGCCGCACCACACCGGGGCACCGAACGCCTGCGCCACGTCATGCACGCGCCGGGCCTCGGCGTGGCCGCCCACGCGGGCCACCTTCAGGTTAATCACGCCGCCCGCGCCGATGGACAGCGCCTTGCGGGCGTCCGCCGCGCTGGCAATGCTCTCGTCCAGGCACAGCGGGGTCTGCAGGCGGCCCTGAAGCGTGGCGTGGTCCACCAGATCGTCCCAGGCCAGCGGCTGCTCGATGTAGGTCATCTTGTACTGGTCCAGCGCCCGCAGGCGCACCGAATCGGCCAGTGTATAGGCGCTGTTGGCATCCACGGTCAGGCGGATGTCGGGAAACGCCTCGCGGGTGGCGCGGACCGGGGCCTCGTCCCAGCCGGGCTTGATCTTGAGCTTGATGCGGCGGTAGCCCTGCTCGACGTGGCGGCGCACGGCGTCCACTGTGGCAGCTTCATCCGCCTGAATGCCCAGGCTGACCCCCACCTCCACCTGCGTCTTGCGCCCGCCCAGCAGCGTGCCCAGCGGCGCGTTCAGCATGCGTGCCCACAGGTCCCAGGCGGCCATCTCCACCATCGCGCGGGCCATCCGGTTGCCCCGGAACGCGCCCAGGGCGTCATTCAGCTCCTCGGGGTTGGCAAAGGTCTTGCCCAGAATGCGCGGCAGAAACACCTCGCGCAGCAGGTCCAGCGCCCCGGCCAGCGTTTCCTCGCGGTACATCGGGGCGACTTCCATGGTGCCTTCCGAGACGCCCTGCACACCGTCACCGTGCAGCACCAGCAGCGGCACCGTGCGCGCCGTCTGCACCCCGAAACTGGTCTCGAAACGGAACTTCAGCGGCAGGCGAACAATCATGATCTCGGCGGCTTCTATTCGCAACATGGCTTCCAGTATGGCGGGTGAGGACGGCCAGGGGCCGGGAAACAGATAGACGCAACACATAGACGCTGGGCGCGGTAGACAGGACAATGCAGCAGGGGGCGGTGCGGACCAGTCGAGGCCTGCCAGTGCAGGTCCCTGAGCCCGTCAGATCCCCCAGGGGGAAACCATGAACGCACCGGACACAGGCGCAGGCCCGTTGGTCGCGGATCTCATCTCGGAGCGGGTGGCCCAGCTTGGCGACTGGCGTGGGGAGACCCTGGGCCGCATGCGGCGGCTGATTCACGAGGCGGACCCGGACGTGACCGAGGAATGGAAGTGGGGCGTGCCGGTCTGGTCGCACAGCGGCATCATCTGCACCGGCGAAACCTACCAGAAGGCCGTCAAACTGACCTTCGCCAGGGGTGCATCCCTGGACGACCCGGCCCGACTGTTCAATGCCAGCCTGGAAGGCAACACACGCCGGGCCATCGACCTCCGCGAAGGGGACGAAGTAGACGGAGAGGCGTTCAAGACGCTGATTCAGCAGGCAGTGGCCCTCAACAGCGCTGGAAAAGCGAAACCCCCCAGGAAGTAACCCCCTCAGGAAGACCGGGGCCTGAGCCTCCACCGTCCCCACATCAGTCACAGCGGCCGGGCGGCTACCCGCGCAGACGCGGTATAACTACAGACACTATGGCGGACATCAAGGTTCCTGTTTTTTCCGAATCGGTCAGCGAGGGCACGCTGCTGACCTGGCACAAGCAACCCGGCGAGGCGGTCAAGCGCGGCGACGTGCTGGCCGAGATTGAGACCGACAAGGTGGTGCTGGAGGTCACGGCACAGGCCGACGGCGTGCTGCAGAGCATTGCCAAGAATGAGGGGGACACCGTCCTGAGCGAGGAGGTGCTGGGCGTGATGGGCGACGCGGGCAGCGCCCCGGCCGCCCAGGCTCCGGCCGCGAAGGCCACACAAGAGGAGACCAGCGGCCCCATCGCCGACGAGCAGAGCGCGGGAGGCACCGCCGTTCAGCCCGACAGTACGGGCAGCCAGCCTGCCGCAGAGCGCCGTGAGGACCTCTCCCCCGCCGTCCGCAAGGTGGTCACCGAGAACAAGCTGGACGTCTCGCAGATTCCGGCCACTGGCCCGCGCGGCAACATCACCAAGCAGGACGCGGTGGTGGCCGCACAGGGCGGAGGCACCGATCAGGGCCCCCAGAAGGCGGCGGCCCCGGCCTCGGCACAGCCCACCCAGCCCATGCCCTCGGCCACCATTCCCAGCGGCCCGCGCACCGAGCAGCGCGTGCCGATGACCCGCATTCGCGCCCGCATCGCCGAGCGCCTCAAGGAAGTGCAGAACAGCGCCGCACTGCTGACCACCTTCAACGAGGTCAACATGCAGCCCAGCATGGACCTGCGCAAGAAGTATCAGGACCAGTTTGTCGCCAAGCACGGGGTCAAGCTGGGCTTCATGAGCCTGTTCGTGCGCGCCGCCACCGAGGCCCTGAAAGCCTTCCCGCTGGTCAACGCCAGCATCGACGGCAAGGACATCGTGTATCACGGCTTCTACGACATCGGGATTGCCGTGGCCAGCGAGCGCGGTCTGGTCGTGCCGATCCTGCGCGACACCGACAGCATGGGGCTGGCGACAATTGAAAAGGAAATCGCAGCCTACGCGGGCAAGGCCCGCAGCGGCAAGCTGACCATGGACGACATGAGCGGCGGCACCTTTTCCATCACCAACGGCGGCACCTTCGGCAGCATGATGAGCACCCCGATCATCAACGCCCCGCAGAGCGCGATTCTGGGCATGCACAACATCATCGAGCGGCCCATCGCGCAGAACGGTCAGGTGGTCATCGCGCCCATGATGTATCTGGCGCTGTCGTATGACCACCGGATCATTGACGGCAAGGAAGCCGTGCAGTTCCTGGTCATGATCAAGAACCTGCTGGAAGACCCGGCGCGTATGCTGCTGGAACTGTAAGCAACGTTGTTCTGAGGCGGCCTCCTTCCATTGGAGGCCGCCTCTTTATCGTCGGCCCCGGCGCAGCCCTCTTCCGGCATGATGCCCGTGGCCACCACCTGCGCCGCCGTCCGCCGGACCTGTGGCAACTAGTCCGGGAATTCCTCCAGCGCCGGCCGCTTGAGCGCCAGCAACCGCCCGAACGTCATTTCCGGGTGTGCTGCCGAACCGCCCCCGCCTGGACCCCAGGTCAACAGCATCGGTTGCAGGGCGTCCAGCGCCCGTGCAAGGTGGGCATCGGGACTGTGCCCGGCCTCGAACTCCTGCCACGCGGCCTCAAATGTTTCACGCTGGTCCGGCGGCAACTGACCAAACAGCTGCGCCGCCTCAAGCTCGCGCCGCACCTGCTGCGCCCGGCCTTCCTGGGACTGGTCAAAATGCGTGTCCCCGGCGTAAACCACCAGGTCGTGGAGAATCAGCAGTTCCGCCACGCGGCTGAGCTGCGTGCCGGGCGGCGCGTCCTCACCCAGCGTCAGGGCCATCGGTGCCAGATGCCAGGAGTGTTCGGCGCGTTTTCAGGGCGCTCCCCGCCGTGTAGCCGCGTCGTGCGCGTCACCTCTTTGAGGCGGTCACATTGCAGCGAGAAGGCCACCTGTGCACCGAGTCTGAGCATGTCGGGCAGCATAACTGTCCTCCGCCGTCAGGCTTTTGAGAGACGTCCTGGCCTAAGATCCCCACCATGACGGTCATGCCGGAGACAGCACTGCGCGGACGCCTGGGCACCCTGGGCGAGGGCCTCGATCTGCACGCCGGATGGGACGGCCAGCGCCTGAGCGGGCGCGTCGGCAGCTTCACGGCGGGACACGACATCGTGGTGGCCCTGACGGCAGATGGACTGGCCGGCCGGGTGGGCCGCTTCACGGGCGGCTTTGACCTGCGGGCCGAGGTGCTGGCTGGGGAACTTCACCTTCATCTGGGCGGCGTGGACGGCAAAGACGCCCGCCTGGACTTCACGCCGGACGGGGCGACAGGCCGGTACGGACGCTTCACCGATGGCCTGGACATTTCTCTGCGCCATTACGCGGGCGAGGTGCGCGGACGCTTCGGCGGCTACACGGGCGGCACCGACTTCCGGATGGACCTGGGCAACGTGCCGCTGCCGCTGGCGGCCATCCTCGCCGTCAGTGCGCTGTGCCTGTGGCGTGGGGACGTGGCCCTGACAGCGAAGCTGGACTGACGCCACAGGCACAGCATGGGTCACCCAGGACCTGTCACCCAGCGCCAGCGCCCGCAGGTGACCCGGTTCAGCCTTCAGCCGCTCCGGGTTGCCCCGCCAGCCTCCTGCTCCCCCACCGCGCTCTTCAGCCGCCGCAGGATTGCTCCCATACCGCGCAGGCGCATCGGCGTGATCAGTTCGGACAGGCCCATATTCATGTAGAAGTCGTCGGGGACGTTCAGGATAGTCTCGGGCGTGGCCCCGTTCAGGGCCTCGTGCAGGATGCCCGCGTAACCACGCACGGTGGGGGCTTCCTCCGGCACCTTGAAGTGCAGGTTGACACCGCCCTGGCCGTCCTGCTCGGTCACCAGGAAAAAGGGGCTGGTGCATTCCGGCACCGGCTGCATGAATTCCGGGTGTTCCACGTACTTCTCGGGCAGCGGCGGCAGCTTGCGGCTGTATTCCAGCAGGGCCTGCAGGCGCAGCGACTTGGGAGCGCCCTTGAACATGCCCATGATGCCCTGGAGCTTGTCGGGCAGCGCGGCGTTGGCAGAAGAGTCAGAGGTCATGCGTTACTGTACCGCCGCGTTACACGGCGGTACGGTGAGGTTTGTCCAGTTGATATGATTGGTCAACTGGTCACCGGAGGCTAGACTCTCTCTACGAACTCTGGAGGTTCCCTATGGACACTGCAAACAACGGATACGCAAAAGACGTGCTGGTCAACACCGACTGGGTGGCCCAGAACCTGAACACCCCCGGCGTGCGCCTGATTGAGGTTGACGAGGACATCCTGCTGTACGAGACGGGCCACATTCCCGGCGCGGTCAAAGTGGACTGGCAGACCGACTTCTGGCACCCGGTGGAGCGCGACTTTATCGGCCCCGACGAGGTGGCGGCGCTGCTGGGTCGCCTGGGCATCGGGCCTGATGACCAGATCATCCTGTACGGCGACAAGAGCAACTGGTGGGCGGCCTACGCGTACTGGTTCCTGTCGTACAGCGGCGTGCCGAACCTGAAGCTGATGAACGGCGGCCGCCAGAAGTGGATGGCCGAGAACCGCGAGGTCAGCACCGAGACGCCCAGCCACGCCCCCACACAGTACCCTCCGCTGACCCGCGACGAGAGCCTGCGGGCCTACCGCGACGAGGTCCGGGCGCATCTGGAAAGCGTGCAGGCCGGACAGGGGGCACTGGTGGATGTCCGCAGCCCCGACGAGTTCTCGGGCAAGGTCACGCACATGGCGAACTACCCGCAGGAGGGGGTGTTGCGCGGCGGTCACATTCCCGGCGCACGCAGCATTCCCTGGGCGCGGGCCACCAACGAGGACGGCACCTTCAAGAGCGCCGACGAGCTGACCGAACTGTACGCGGGCGAGGGCGTGACCCCCGACAAGGACGTGATCGCGTACTGCCGCATCGCCGAACGCAGCAGCCACAGCTGGTTTGTGCTGCGCGAGCTGCTGGGCTACCCCAGGGTCCGCAACTACGACGGCAGCTGGACCGAGTGGGGCAACGCGGTCGGCATGCCCATCGAGAAAACCTACAGCGAGGCCTGATCGCCGGGGGGCATCCGCCCCACCTGGGGGAAACGGTGTGCGGTTTCCGGCATTCATGGCCCGGCCCGGCAGAGTGCCGTGAGAACCGCAGGTCTAGGCTGCGGCCATGATATTCGTGGTGGTGGTGGCGCTCTTGCTGCTGGCGGCAGTGTGGTGGCGGGGCAAGGGGCGACATAGGCTGCGTCCGCCCGGCACCGCCCATCTGGACGAGGAAACCGCCGAGCGGCCTGAGCTGGACCCGGCTGCGGTGGCCGCCGCCCGCGCCCGCATCTCCCAGGCGGTGCCCGACGAGGTGCTGTCCGACGTGCTGCTGGACGCCAGCCCCACGCAGGCTGCCCGGATGTTCTCCGCCGTGCCTGCCTCCGTGATGGCCGACGCCCTGGGCCACGGCCACGACGAAGCGCAACCCCGTGCCAGCGCCGCCGAACTCGCGCAGCTTCAGGGCGCGGGCAGTGCCGTGGACAATCTGGAAATCTTTAGTTTCCTCCCCGACGAGTCCCTGGCAAGCGGGGGAACCACCCGCTGATTGCCAAGATCGCCCAAGCCTGAAGACTCAAGCTTGAAGAACTGAACCCACCTGAACCTGCAGACTGGAGGCCGCCGGGCGCGGCCCTCCGGTCTCTTTTTATGGCAGGTCCACTCCATCAGGTGCGGCTGGGCAATCCTGACCTCGCCTCTGTGGTGTGCGCCGGAGCGTTGGAATATCTGCTTCTGAATGCCGCCGCCTCATGGCTGAAAGCCACACGGTCTGCCACGCTGCGGTGGGAACTGGATCTGTGAGGCAAGGAGGGCAGGTGGCCCGGCTGACCCCGGCATGTCAGGCTCGCTCAGGCGCTACCCTGGAACGCGCATCGACAATCCAACCCTGCCGCTTTCCCGCGGCGAGTGCCGTTGCCTGCTCCTGGAGGTTTCCGCCATGAAGAGAACTGCCCTGTACCTCACCCTGGCCCTGCTCGTTCCTGCCGCTCAGGCCCAACTGGCCCCATCGGCCCCCTCCCAGTCGGTGCCCGGCGACGCCCGCCCCGACGCGCCGGAGCTCAGCGCACGCGGCTCCTATGCGGTGGGCGTGCGCACTCTGACGCTGACCAACCCTGGCCAGCTGGACATTGTGAAAGCCCCCAAGGAGGGTGACATTCCCCGCTATGACCGCCCGCTGACGGTGGAGGTCTGGTACCCGGCGCAGGGCGACAGCGGCTCAGGCAACACGACGTACACCGACGTGCTGGGCAGCGGTCCTGGCAATGCCAACCGGCCCAACACACCGTTCACCACGCCGGGCCGCGCCACGCGTGACGCCCCGCCCGTGGCTAGCTCGGCTCCGTACCCGCTGGTGATCGTGTCCCACGGCTATCCGGGCAGCCGTTACCTGATGACCTACCTGACCGAGAATCTGGCCAGCAAGGGCTACGTGGTGGCCGCGATTGACCACACCGACAGTACCCACGGCGACAAGGCCGCCTTTGCCAGCACGCTGCTGAACCGGGCGCTGGACGACGAATTCGTGCTGGCTGAGCTGGCCCGCCTGGGCGCTGCTGGCAGTGGTTCTCCGCTGAGTGGCCTGATCAACGCGGACAAGACCGCGCTGGTGGGCTACAGCATGGGCGGCTACGGGGCGCTGAACGCGGCGGGCGCGGGCTACGGCCCGGAAATGCTGCCGCTGGTGCCGGGCGGCGCGCTCGCGGCCCGACAGACCGGGAAGTACAAGGTGGATCCGCGCATCAAGGCGCTGGTGGCCTTCGCTCCCTGGGGAGGCGACGCCGCCGTGAAGGGCATTGGCGTCAATACCGGCGGCAAGTACGGTTTCTGGGACGAGGCGGGTCTCGCCGGGCTGAAGGTGCCGACGATGTTCGTGGTGGGAGACCGCGACGACGTGTCGCATTACGAGGGCGGCGTCAAACCGCTGTTCGAGAACGCCGTGAATGCCGAGCGCTACATGCTGGTGTATCAGAACGCCCAGCACAACTCTGCGCCCAACCCGCCGCCTGCCGCGTCGCTGGGCAGCTTCGACGACTACATGCACTACGCCGAACCCGCCTGGGACATGGCGCGCCTGAATAACCTCAATCAGCACTTCGTGACCGCCTTCCTGGACTGGAAACTCAAGGGCAAGGCCGAAAGCGCCGCGTATCTGAACGTGCCGACACCGCGGTCCAACGACATCAAGGTGAGCCGCAACGCCGACGGCACTCCAAAGGCCGACGATACGTCGTGGAAGGGGTTCAAGAACCGCACCGCGAAGGGCATTGAGCTGTACAGATTGATGCCAAAGTAAGCCGCGCTAAAAAGACGGTAAGGGCCGTTATAAAGATGGAGGGAGGGCAGGCGCGGCGGGTGGGGGCCGCGCCCCTTCCCTTTTACCACTGTGACCGCTCTCCTTCAGAGCGCTCTCAACTTTCCCAGACCGCCGCAGCCCATGCTGGGCCATGACCAGCAAAGATTCTGCCAATGGGCGCGAGGGACGCGACACCCGGCCCGCTCCCGCACTGCCGGAAGCGCTGCCCCAGCGCACGCTGCCGGGAGTCCCGGCCCCCACGGGCGACGGCATGGGTGCGGGCGAGGCCACGGGTCTGGTGGGCGGCGACGCCTCCATGACCGAGGCCAATCTTGCGCTGGACACGGATGAGGCGTCACCACCCACTGCCGAGCACTGACCCCCTGTCTGGGCGCATCAACACCGTGGCCGAACTCCAGCATCAGGCATGCCTGTGCTGTGCGCGGCTGCCCCACAAGGTGGGCCACAGGATCTACGCCCTGACCACCATCACGGCCGATCTGCTGATCCTAGCGCGGAACTGGAGCTGTGACATGGTGGGCCACGCAGAGGCAATCAATGAACTGGCCGAGTTCCTGTCCAACCCCAAACACCGGCGGGCCAGACAGCTGAACCTGATCCCGAAACGCGATCAGGTCGCCCCAGGCCACGTGAGCCAACTGCCTGAAGCTGACCTGGGTTCAGATTCTACCCTCGCTCACGCGGCAGCTGGCGGCCCGCCGCGAAGCCCCGTAGCCCGGCTGAAGGGGCAGCTCAGGGCCGGTCCAGCCGCACCACCATCATCTGCTCATGGTGGGCCAGCAATTCTCCATGCTGGCCGTATTCCAGACCGGCGGCGTGCCGCTCGGTGTCGTCCAGACCCTCCGCGTGGGCGCGCAGACGCTCCACTGTTGCGGGTGTGCAACCGGACTGCGCCGTCCACCACGCGAAGTCCAGCCGGTACGGCACCAGGGTGGGCGGCGTCCAGACGAAACCGGCCGCCTCCGCCAGCGCCCGCCACGCCTCCACGGTGCGCTGGGCGTGGTGGCTGGGATCGCGCAGGGTCTGGTAGGTGTCCATCCAGACCTGCACGGCGGGCGTGGGGCTGATCTGATCGGCGATCACCAGCCGTCCACCCACGGTCAGCACCCGGAAGGCCTCGGCGAGAAAGCGGTCCAGATGCAGAAAGTGGTGCGGGGCGTGCCGCGACGTGAGCAGCGTGAACGAGCCATCAGGAAAAGGCAGGGCCTCGGCGCTGCCCACCATGAAGTGGACATTGGCCTGCCCGTCGGCCCCGGAGCGCTGTCGGGCGTGGGCCAGCATCTCCTCGGCCAGATCAAGCCCCACCACCTCGGCCACGAACGGGGCCAGCGCGTGTGCGGTGTTGCCGGTGCCCGTCGCCACGTCCAACGCGCGGTCCTCGGGCGTCGGCGCGGCGTACTCCAGCAGCACCGGCAGGCTGGGGCCGTGCCGGTGAACCTCACTGGCAGCGTACCGGGCGGAGTGGGCATTGAACTGCTCACGGCTGGAGACTGGAGGGGAGGCCATACCCAAGTATGCGCGCCCCCGGACTTCAAGGCTTGGCCGGGAGGAGAGGCGCCGACACAGGCTGTTGGCCGCCGCACAGGCCTTTCGGGTCTCCATAGCCACCTGCCGGGCGAGCGGCGTCTGCGGCGTGCCCCCAACTGCACGGGACCGGGTGGCGGACAGGAATGGGGAGACCTCCGGGAAACGCAGACGCCCAGCAAAACTCGCCGCCCTGACGAACCGGGCGGCGGGCGGGTTGAGAGCGGCGGGGGTCAGTTCAGGGTCTTGATGTGCGCCAGCAGATCGGCCACCTGCGCGTCGCTCAGCTGCGCGTCGGTGAAACGGGGCATCACGGCGCTCAGCTCGCGGCCCTCGGGCAGCACGCCCTTGCGCAGGACGGTGGTGAACTGCGCCAGCGTCCAGCCCCTGGGACCTTCATCGGTGAGCAGGCTGGGGCCGATGCCGCCGCCCGCCTGGGCGCCATGGCAGCCCGCGCAACTGCTGGCGTAGAGGGCGGTGCCGGCCTCGGCGTTGCCCTCGGCGGCGTTGGGGGTGGGGGCCGCATTGCCCGTGCCACCAGCGGCCACCGCTTCCGGCGCGTCCGTGTCCTGCTGGGCCGGCTCGCCGGTGGTGGACCCGGCCACCGCCGGGGACTGCGCAGCAGGCAGATCGCCGCCGCTGCTCTGGACGTCGGTGGGCGTTTCGGTGCCCGGCTCAGTGGTCCCAGTGGTCTCGGTAGCTTCAGTTTCTGCCGCGCCGGAGGCCGCAGGGGCGGCAGCCACGCCGGTGCCGGCTGCTTCGGTGGTCTGCTCGGCGGCGGTGGGCGCTTTGGCCGTCTCGTCAGGCCCGGCCATCAGCCGGGGGGTGACGATCAGCAGGGTCACGCCCAGGACCACGCCCAGGGTCACGCCTGCCATCCAGGAGGCCAGGCTGCCCTCTACCCAGGGGTTCCGGCGCAGTTCGGGGTGCGTTCTGTTCATGGTTCCCAGCATACGCTGGGAGCAGCGGGACGTGCCGCCCCTCCCCCTTTTAGGCGCTCTTTAAGCTGGTCTTCTAGAGGCGGCCTCGACGTTTCCCACGGCATAGCCCGGAAGGCTAGAACAGCGCTTGCGGCGGCGCGGCGCGTTCGTCCTCGGGCCACCACTGCCGCGCGGCCAGGTCGCAGCGCCCAGAGGCATCGAAAGGCACGCCCTCGGCCATCAGCAGGCGCTCCTGCAGGTCACCGAAGCCCAGTTTGTGGGTGCTCACCCGGCCCTGCGCATTGATGACGCGTTGCCACGGCAGTTCCTCGCTGCCTATCAGTCCGTTCAGCACGTATCCGGCCTGCCGCGCCGCGCCGGGACTGCCGGCCAGCAGCGCCAGCTGACCGTAGGTCATCACCCGGCCCGGCGGAATGCGGGCCACCAGCGCCAGTGCCCGCGCCCGGAAATCACCCGGGATGGGGGCGGCACTGCCGGACTCCGCCGCCACCTATTTGCCTGCCCCGCCCACCGCGCCGCCGTCCACGATGCCCGTGACCAGCGCCTCGCGGATACCCTGCGCGATGCCCAGCGCCACGCGGTCCCGGTAGTTGGAGTCCTGCAGGTTCAGGCCGTCGACGGGGTGACTGGTATACCCGATCTCGATCAGCGCGGCGGGAATGCGGCTGTTGCGCAGCACCGCCAGCGACTGGCTGTTCTTCAGGCCCTGCGAGTGCGCGCCCGTCACGCCGATGATGTTGCGCTGAAGCAGCGCCGCCAGGGTGCCTGACAGCGGGTGGTTGGGATTCCACCACGTCTCGATGCCGTAGCCTCGCAGGGCGTTGTGCGCGTCCATCGCGTTGGCATGGATGCTGACGAACAACTGGGTGCCGGGCGTGCCCAGTCCGGCACGCATGGTCAGGTCCGTGTTCTTGTCGGCGCTCAGCTGGCCGTCACGGTCACGGGTCAGGACCACGTCCACCCCGGCGGCCCGCAGCAACGCCGCCGCACGCAGGGCCACGTCCAGCACCACTTCCTTCTCGATGACTGAGCCCACCGCGCCGGGGTCCCGGCCGCCGTGGCCGGGATCAATCACCACGCGCGGGCGCACGTAGCTGGCGCTCAGGGCCAGAATCGCCGTGCCGCGCGCCGCTGGAATGCCCGGCACCGCCGCCAGCAGCTTATCCTGCGGGGCCAGCGGCGTCAGATCGGCCAGGGCGGGCGACAGGTCAATCGCCAGGCGCGACAGCTCTCCGCTGGCCGGCGGCAGCAACTGGGCACGCCAGCCGCTGCGGGGCGTAGTGGGCGCGGCGGTCAGCAGCGTGAAGGTGGCCCCGTCCCGCGACACCTCGGCCCGCCAGGAGCGCAGTTCGGGGCTGACGTTCTGCACCACCTGCGGCGTCACGCTGACCCCGGTCAGTTCGACGCGCAGGCCGATGCCGCCCGGCACGATGCGGTACGCGGTGCCCGGCGGCAGGTCCAGTACGACCCGCGTCTGTCCCGGGTTCTTGCCGATACGCGGGGGGGTCAGCAGCAGACCGCTGGCCACCCCCGGCACCCGCCCCTCCAGCACGCTGGGCGTTTGCGGGTCCACGCCGGGCAGGGCAGGCGCGGGCGGCAGCGCTCCACCCGGCGTGGGGGCCACCAGATCGCCGGGCGGCAGCGAGGTCTGCACCGGGGAAGGGGGCACCGGAGCAGACGGCATCGGGGCGGGAGCGGCCGGCACAGTCCGCGGCACCGAGAGCACGGGGGGAGTCCGCGGCACCGGCGAGACCGCCGGAGGGGCAGCCGTCGTCTGAACCACCGCCGAGGGCGCGGTGCCCTGGGCCACGGTGCGAACCAGCCGGCCCAGCTCCGGGCTGGCCCCACCTTTCAGGCTCACGCCAAAATCCAGAATCAACACCCGGCCGCCGTTGCCGATGGTGGCCTCCATGGCCTGCCAGCCCTGGGTCAGGGACAGCGGGTAGGGCGTGACCAGCGTGGCCTGTCCCCCCCCGGCGCGGTACTCGCTGACGCTGTCTCCCAGCCGACCCGACACGGTGGGCAGCACCCGCGCACCCTGCACGTCCAGCCGCAGACCGCTGAAGGTGGGGGTCAGGGTGTAGGTCACGCCGGCAGGCAGATCAAAAACGACGCGGGTCGTGCCTGCGTTCTGACTGGACCGGGGCTGCCCGAAGGTGGCGTTCTGCACGCCGGTCAGATTGATGGGTGCCGCAGCGGCGCCGGACGCGCCCTGCAGCACAGGCGCGGCCTGGGCCGGGGCCTCGCGCACAAAGGGATCGTTCCCCTGCGCCAGTCCCGCCCCAGCCCCACCCAGAAGCATGGCAGATGAGAAAAAAATGATCTTCTGCTTCATGACGTCTCCCACTATTCAATGTTCAAGGTGAGAAAGACCGCGCCAGCACTCATAAAAAGTCCGTGTACCCCCAACGTGCGGAATCTCACGCAGGACCTATGTGGCAAAGATCATGTCGCGGCGGTTCACGGCAGGACCGGCGCGTCAAACCCCTGCGCGGCCTCCGAGAACAGGCGGTTCCACGTATCGCGGTCCACCACACCGGTCGCGGGCAGGCCGTTGGCCGCCTGAAAAACACGCACGGTCTGCGCGGTGATGGGGCCGTACCAGCCGTCGCCCTGCCCCGGCCGCTGCGGGCGCATCAGCGCGATCAGGCGGTTCTGCACTGCCAGCACGTCCGGGCCGTTGAGCCGGGCGTTCTGCACCTTCAGCGTGCGGCCAAACGGCATGGGCGGGGGGGCCGGGGCGGCGGGCGTGGCACCTTCGGCGGGCACCGAAGACGACGTGTCGGCAGGCAGCGTCGTCGCTGGGCCGCTGGGAGGGGCGGACGTTTCAGGTGCTCCGCCCGCCGGGGCCACGGGCGTCAGGGTCACGTTGCCGATCTGGGTGGTCTCGGCCTTCGGCTCAGGGGCCGGGCTGGCCACCGGTGCTGCGTGGGGCTGTTCGGGCGGCAGGTCCAGATACACCAGCGTCTGGGCACGGCCATCCGGGTCCGGCTGAAGACGCAGGTAGACGTGGCCGCCCGCAGTCTTCAGCCAGTTGTACACGCTGCGCTGCCCGTCGCGGCTACGCCACACGCCGTACAGCCCGTCGGCCATCGCCGCATTCAGCCGCACGCGCGCAGCTTCCACGCCCTCGCCCACACCGACACACTGCTTTTCCGGCGAACCGATCTGCACGAAACTGGCCGGGCAGGTGCGCAGCACGCCCCCCAGCACCTGGGCGGTCTTCAGGGCCGCCGCTTCCAGGTCCGCCCCACCCGGCGCGGCCCCGGCGGCGGCGGCACACACGGCAAGGGCCAGGGCAGCAGCACGCTTCATGGCCCAGTCCTAGCACGCGGAAGCTGACGATGGCTGAGTGACCCCCGCCCGCCGTGCCCGCCACCTTTACTGTTCAGCCGTGACCCTCGCGCGCTGAAGGCCGTGAGACCAGACTGGAACGCATGACCCCCACCCAGGCCAGCACCCAGCGCATCAGCGACGCACCCACCGCCCGTGCACTGCGGCAGAATTTTGCTTTCCTGGGACTTTTCCTCGGTCCACGCTCGCCCAGCGAGATCGCCGCCCCGGCGGGCATGGCAGCCAATCTGGCACACCACCACGCCCGCAAACTCGCCAGTCTGGGCCTGCTGCTGGAAGTGGGGCGAGAGGGCGGCCGGGTGTTCTACCAGCTGGCAGCTCGGGAATTCCGGGTGCCGTGGACCGTCATGCCGCCCACCGATCCGGAAGTCGGCGAGGCGCTGACCCTGCGGCGCCTCACCGACAACTTCTCCCGCGCCTATGAGCGGTCCTTTCTAGCCCTTGGTGGCGAGGCCGAGGAGGCCGTTTTTGGCTTCAGCGATAGTTCAGGCGACTCGGCGCGCCCACCAGCACCCGACGCCAGACCGCTGGAATCGCATCCCAGCCACCTGGAAGCGCTGACCCTGCGGCTGACGCCTGAGCGTTATCGCAAGTTGGTCCATGACCTCAGCCGTCTCCTGGAGGCAGCGGCGGCAGATGGGCTTAAAGATCAGGGACAGGTCTGCACACTCGCCGTCCTGGCCTCGCGCGGCACCCTGGACGGCGGGGAGAAATCCGCTGGAGGCGTCTCGCACACCATCAGTTCTTTTCTGGGTGCAGATTGATCTACGCTTCGGCCTACCGGAACTCCGGCCACGGCCACGTCTTGAAAGTCACTTCCTGCCATCTGGGGTGTATTGCCTCGTCCTCCTGCAAGTTGACCAGTTGGCCCACGGCGCACTTCTGGTAGGCCAGCGGGCTTTACAGCCGCGCCAGTTCCGTCTGCGCCAAGGCAAACCCCGGCCGCAGGCGCAGGGCCTCGCGGTACGCCGCCTTTGCCTCGGCCACGCGGCCCAGCGCGGCCAGCGCCCGGCCCCGCCAGTAGTGCATTTCCTCGTGGGCGGGCACGTCGCGCAGCACCCCACCGGTCAGGCGCAGCACGTCGCCGTAGCGGGCGTTGCGGGCATAAGCCTCCAGCGGGCCGAAGGAATACCACAGTGCACGCCACGGCAATCCGCCCACAGTGCGCGCCGGACGGCTGGGATCGAGTTTCGGGTCCGGGCTGGCCGCAAACGCCGCGTCAAAGGCCCGCGCCGCGCCGCGCGAATCGCCCAGGTTCAGCTTGGCCTGCCCCACGTTCAGCCACGCCACGGCGTCGTTCCTCTTCCCGGCCTCGGTCAGCGCCACCCGCAGCACCGCGCGCCGGGCCATGCGGGCGTCGGCGTGGTAGCCCAGCGTTTTCGTCAGCCGGGCCTCCTGCGCCGCCGGGGCCACCACCAGATACGTGCGCCCGAACGAGCGCCACAGTTCGTCCAGCTCGGCGTAGGTGAACTCCAGGCGGCCCAGGTACGAGTCCAGCGCCGAGAACTTCCCCCTGGCGTCGTCGTAGCCGGTCAGCAGGCGGTAGTGGCCCATGCCGCCGCTGTCGGGTGTCACGAACCACGTTTCCACGATCACCGGGAATCCGGCGGCCAGCAGACGTCGCAGCATCAGCGGGGTGCCGCCACGGGCCAGATGCACCGTCATGCCCTGGCCCCGCGCAAAGGCAGCGAGTTCCCCCGGTGACACGTTCACGTCGTCGCGGGTTGCCTTCAGCCTGGGCGCAATGTCGTACTGGTTCAGGGTGCCGCCCCAGCGGCTCAGGGCCATGCCCACCGTCACGGGGCCGCAGTTGTTCAGCCGCTGGTACTCATGCGTGACATTGCCAATGCTGACCTGCGCGGGCAGCGCCGATGCCGCGCCGAGCACGCCACAGATGAGCAGGGGAAGAAGGGCACGCATCACCCCCCATCCTCAGCAGTCTTCATGATTCAGGACTGAGGCGCGAAGGTAAGAAAAACGCCTTTCTTCAACGGTGGGACCGGAACCACAACAAAAGGGGACGGCGGGCCACTGGTGCACCCGCCTCCTCGAAGTGTGTGGTTCAGGATCGCTAGTTGCTGGTGGGTGGAGCCACCGGGCAGAGGGCCACGCCATCACGCTGGGTGCGGGTGTATTTGCAGCCGTAGTTGGGATCGGCCACCACGCTGGGGGTGGTCACGTCGTCCCCGGCCGGTTTCTGGCCGGTCTTTTCCCAGGCCACCAGATCGTTGAAGCCTTCCACCAGTTCCGGCCCGGCAAAGTCGCAGTGGCCCGGCGCCCGGATGGCGCGCTGCACCAGCAGACCGGACTTGCCGTTGGCGGCCACGGCCTTGTTGTAAAGCTGCTCATGCCGGAAGGGCACGTAGAAGTCGCCCAGGGTGTGCAGGGTCAGCACCGGCACGTTGATCTCGCCGCTGACGCGCGGCAGCCAGCGCAGCGCGCCCTGGCGGGCCGGGTTGGCCGCCGGGTCCGCCGTCACGCGCAGGATTGCGTCGTTAAAGGCTTTCTCGGCAACGGTGGGGGTGGCGTCGGTGGTCCAGCGGTAGGTGACGCCCGTGTTGCCGTAAAAGTTCCTGGCCAGGATACCAGTCAGCGTGCCGTCCGAGCCACCAGTGCCCAGCACCGCATTTTGCAGGCCCCCCACGCTGAAGCCCAGGTTGAACACGGGCCGCTCGCCGCCGGTCAGCTGTTTGGCCAGCTCACGCAATTTGGCACCCTGTGCGCTGTTGACCTGCCACAGCGGCCCGGAGGTGTCGGTAAACAGCGCCGCCTTGATGTCAGGCAGCAACTTCTGGAAATCGGACTGCGGGTAGCTGCTGGCCCCGTAACCAGCCATCTGCGCGGCAGCCAGCGTGTAGTCACCCAGCCACTGGAATTCGTATTCCTCGTCCAGCACGCCGCATACCGGCATGGCGGCAGCGTAGTTGACTTTATTCCTGGCGGTGTCCAGCGTTTCTTTTTCCACCGATGCACTCGTCACGTGCCCGCCCATGCTCACGCCCATGATCAGGTACTTGTCGGGTTTTGTCAGCCCGGTCAGTTCGGGGAACTTCAGGGCCAGCGCGTTGGTGTCCTCCACACCGGACTGCACGTCGTAGTAGTTGCTGGAATAGCTGCTCGCGGCCCAGGCGTAGCCCAGTCCCAGCCAGTAGTCGCGCAGCGAAGGGGCCTGCACATTCAGTTTCTCACCGGTTCCTGCGTAACCGTGGGCGTACATCACCAGCTGCTTGTTCCAGTTCGCCGGGATTTCAATGACGTAGGCCGCCTTCCCCTGAAGCCCATCGTAGATGCCCTGATAGATCTTCGCGCCCGTCTTGGCCTCAAAGGTGGGTGTCACCGCCGTAAAGGTGCGCTTGTCCTGCTCGCGGGTCTGGGGCTGGGGCGTGGGCGGGGTCACGGCGGGGCTGCCGCAGCTCGCCAGGGTCAGGGTCAGACCGGTCAGCAGGAGCGACGCCTTGCGGACGGTCTGCAAGCGGGAACGGGAAGAGGTGGAACGGGTCTGTGCAGTCATTGGGCCTCCAGGGCGCGGGCACGAACGATCCCCCATGCCGGCGAGCGGCACAGAGATGGGCATCTGGTGAGTTGAACGCCCGTAATCTAGCGCCCGTGGCCGCTGCCGTGTCAACCTGCCCTGTTGCACGGCAGCGCCGGAGGCGGGAACTTTCCCGCCCCCGCCCCCGTACCCTGGGGGCATGAGACCAAGACGAGGACCGGGATGCGGATGCCTGGGCTGCGGCGGCGGCGGACTGCTGGTGCTGGCGCTGCTAGGCGCACTGGCGTGGTTCGTGGTGATCCGGCCCGCGCAGCAGTTCGTGGCCGGCTTACGGCCCTCCCAGACCCAGGGCCAGCAGACCCAGAACCAGACGCAACCGGTGACCCCGCCGTTGGACCAGACGCCCGGCACGTCTGCGGCCCCCACGGCCCAGGCCCGGCCCCTGACCCAGAGCGACGTGCAGAAGTTCGTCCGTATTCGCCGGGACGTGCGGGCCGCGCTGGGCGAGAGCTTTACTGGATTGCAAACCGTCTGGGCCGAGGTTCAGGCCGGACAGACGCCCAATCTGTTGCAGGTCGTGAACGTGCTGCGGCAGGCGGGCAGCAGCATCGGCAGGGCCAGAACCGCGCAGGACGCCGCGCTGGCCCGCGAGACCATGACGCCCGCGCGCTACGCCGAGGTGCGGGCCGCCGTCAACCGCGCGCTGGGCGTGCCGAACGTCGATTTTGCCCAGGCGGCCCAGGCCCTCCAGAGCGGCCAGTTACCCAATCTGGACAGCACGGTCACGCCGGCCAGCGCCCGCGAGCGGGAACTGGTTGCGCCTTTCAAGAAGGAACTGGAAGTGACGGCGGCGGTGGGGCTGTTGGGGTTGTAGATCAGTCTTCCAGCAGGGCGGCGCTGTGCCACACCTCCACCAGCGCCGCAGTCCTGCGAAACCAGCGCAGGCTGCCTTGCAACGTCGCCTGAAGAAGGTTGGTCATCAGGCTCAGGCGGTAGTCAAGGAGACACTGCGCCAGGGAGTAGGTGGAGATACCCGCTCTCTGCAACCCCGCGTGGTAGCGCCCAACCAGCGCCGTGTCGCGCTGCAGCCGATCAGGCGCGTCCGCCGGAATCAGCATGAACATCAGGTCATGTGGCCCCAGACCGCGTTTGATCGTCGCCCAGTCGATGAGGCGGACCTCCAGACCGTCGGCCGCATGAAAAACATTGCCCATCAGGTGCAGGTCACCGTGAATCAGCGTGTGCTGGCCCAGTTCCACCCGCGTTCTGAACGCGGCGGGCCAGCGGGCGGCCACGCGCTCCAGCAGCCTCCTTTCGCGGCCCGTCAGCCCGGGCCGCTTCAGAAAGGAGGCGGTGGCCTGCCTCGCGGCCTGTGCATGGACTGCCAGAGCCGCCGCGTCCAGCACCTGCGGCATCCGCGTCACGTCCAGATCGGGGTGCCCCCACGCCGGGGCCTGCAGGGCCGGCGCGTTCCACCAGGCGGCGTGAAAGTCGGCCAGGGCGTCGACCACCTGTTCCAGCACGGCCGCAGCCGGGGGAAAGGACACCGGCTGATACGCCCCGCTCAGGTCTTCGAGCAGCAGCACGCACCGCCGGGCCGCGGCGTCGTCGCAGGCGCCCAGCAGCGCCGGCACCGGGAGTCCAGGGGTTGCGGGCAGCAGTTCGCGGTAAAAGCGTAGTTCCGGCAGACCGGCGGCGTACCACTCGGGGCCGTACACCTTGGCGATCAGGGTTTCCGGACGGCCGGGGGGCAGGGCGCCACCCAGACGAAGACGCACGATCCGGTCAGCATGCCCCTCAAAGGTTTGCACCTCGCTCACCTGCCGAACCGGAAAACCCAGCATCGCCCCCAGGGCTTCCGGCGTCAGCAGGATGCAGGGCGAGGCCATGAATGCAGGATAAATCCCCGGAGTGTTGCCCACCTCTCCCCCGCTGCGCCCGGCCTCCGCTAAGGTGCGGGACATGACCCAGACGACCTCTCTAACCGCGCAGTCCGAGGCCCTGTTTGCCCGCGCCCGCCGCGTGACGCCGGGCGGCGTGAACAGCCCGGTGCGGGCCTTTAAAAGCGTGGGCGGCACCCCGCGCTTTATCCGCGAGGCCCACGGCGCGTACCTGACCGACGCCGACGGCACGCGCTACATCGACTACATCGGCTCGTGGGGGCCCATGATCCTGGGCCATGACCACCCGGCGGTGCGCGAGGCGGTCTCGGACGCGCTGCAGTTGGGCACCAGCTTTGGCGCCCCCGGCGAGCGCGAGGTCGAGCTGGCCGAACTGGTCACGCGCCTGACCGGCGCAGGCAAGGTGCGCTTTACCAGCAGCGGCACCGAGGCCACCATGAGCGCGTTGCGGCTGGCCCGCGGCTTTACCGGCAGAAAGCTGATTGTTAAATTCCGGGGCAATTACCACGGCCACGCCGACGGCCTGCTGGTCGAGGCGGGCAGCGGCCTGATGACCAATCTGGACGGTGCGCTGGGCACGTCGGCCCCCAGCAGCGCGGGCGTGCCGGAGGAGTACGCCGCCCTGACGCTGGTCAGTGAGTACAACGACCCGGCGGCGCTGGACACCCTGATGGCCGAGCGCGGCGCTGAGGTGGCCGCCGTGATCTTCGAGCCGGTGGTGGGCAACGCCGGGGTGCTGGTGCCCACGCCCGAGTTCCTGGCCGCCCTGCACCGCGTTCAGGACGCTGGCGCCCTGCTGGTCGCCGACGAGGTGATGACCGGTTTCCGCCTGTCCATCAACGGCGCGACGGGCCTGCTGGGATTAAGGCCGGACCTGACCTGCTGGGGCAAGATCATCGGCGGGGGGCTGCCGGTGGGCGCCTACGGCGGGCGGGCTGACGTGATGGACTTCGTCTCGCCGCAGGGGCCGGTGTACCAGGCGGGAACCCTCAGCGGCAACCCGCTGGCGATGGCCGCAGGACTGGCGACGCTGCGGACGCTGGAGGCCGATCCAGGCATCTACGCACGGCTGGACGCCTACACCTCGCGGCTGGCCGACGGCCTGAAGGCGCTGGCGCAGGAAGCCGGCGTGCCCGTCAGCGTCAACCAGATCGGCTCGATGCTCACGCCGTTTTTTCAGGACGCCCCGCACGGCTCGCTTCGCAGCTACGCGGACGCCGCCCGCAGCGACACGCGGGCCTTCGGCACGTGGTTCCAGGGGCTGCTGGCGCGGGGCGTGTACTGGGCGCCCTCGCAGTTCGAGAGTATTTTTGTCAGTGCCTCACATACAGATACCGAGCTGGCTGCCACACTGGAAGCAGTCCGCGCCGCCTTCACCGATCTGAACGCCAGCACTCTCGCTGCCCCCGAAGGAGTTTCGACTTGACCCTCGTGCAATCCAAGCCGGACGTGATTCGCGTCCTGACCGAAAACAAGGTGATCGCCGTGGTGGGCTTCCACCACGACAGCGCCAAGCCCGCCTTTTACGTGCCCGAGTACATGTACCGGCAGGGCTACACCATCATCCCGGTCAATCCGGCGCTGGCCGCACGCGGCGAGAGCTATTTCGGCCACAAGGCAGTGGCGACCCTGGCCGAGATCACCGTTCCGGTGGACATTGTGGACATCTTCCGCCGCAGTGACCGGGTGCCGGACCACCTGAGCGACATTCTGGCCATGAACCCGCTGCCGAAGGTGGTGTGGTTGCAACTGGGCATCCGCAATGACGACGTGGCCCGGCAGCTCAGCGCACGCGGCATCGACGTGGTGCAGGACCGCTGCCTGCTGGCCGATCACCGGGCGCTGCTGTAGGTCCACCGCCGGTCACCGGCAATCCCTACCGTCACCCTCAGCCGCGCATCAGGAAGTGCTCGATGATCGCGTGGTGGTCCTCAAAGAACAGCTCAGGGCGGGCCATCGCCTCGCCCAGCGGCATCCACAGCGCCTCGGCGGCGTCGCTGCCGCCCTGCAAAAGCGGCAGCTGGCCGATGCCCAGGTCAAAACGGAAGGCGTGGGTCACGGTGCGCCCGCGCAGGCTGCGTTCGGGGTAGTCGAACACGGCGCTGCCGCGCAGGGCGGCGCGCAGATCGACGCCCACGCCCAGGCCGGTTTCTGCGTGGGTCTCGCGCACGGCGCACTCCAGAACCGTCTCTGTCTGCTGCACGAAGCCGCCGGGCATGGCGAGGCGGCCCCGGCCCGGCATTCCCCCGCGCCGCACCAGCAGCACGTGCCCGCTGCGCGTCACCACCGCGTCGGCGGTCACGAACACCGGGGCAAAGGGCGCGTCGGCCCAGGCCGCACGGTACTCGCGCAGGTGGTCGTACTCGGCGCGCAGTTCCGCGTATTCCGGCGTGGCGTGAAAGCGCTCTAAAAAGGCGTGGACGGCGGGCGGCACCATGCCGCTCACCTCGTCCAGGCGGCCCTCAAAGTATGCCCGGCGCACGTCGGTGGCGCTCAGCGGGCTGACCACGTGCGAGGGAATGAACTCCCAGGCCGGAAACGAGCGCAGGTAATAGCTGCTCTCGTCCTTGACATGACCGATCAGCGCCACGTCGGTGCTGCCGTGCGTAAACTGCTGCACTCCGCGCTGCACCTCCGAGAGCCACAACGCCTCGTTGTAGTAGTAGTCGCGGACATGCACGAACAGCAGCCGGGGGCGGGCAATCCCGACCTCCAGCAGCATGGCCGTGATGACCTCCTGGCGCTCATCGGCGGTAAAGGGGTTCTTGGGATTGCGCGCCGCCCGGGCCGAGCCGATCACCACGATCAGCTTCTGCACGCTCTCCAGGGCTTCCAGCATCACCAGCAGGTGCGCGGCATGCGGCGGCTCGAAGCGCCCGATGTACACCCCGAAGGTGCGCCTGCGCCGTGTGGGGGAGGGCGGCGCCGGAGCGGTGGGTGGAAATTCGCTGGAGGATGACATCCGGCTCATCTTCGGGAACCGGAAGGTGAAGAAGATGTGGCCGCTGGCCGTCCCGCAAATCTCGCATCTGCCTGTGCGGAACGACGTATTGTAACGCTATGAACAAAAAAATGATGCTGTCCGGTGTCCTGCTGCTGTCACTTTCTGGCCTCTCGGGCGTGGCCCTCGCGGGCGGGGCGGGCGCACCCGTCACCGCCACCAGCGCCCAGGTGCAGCCGGCCACGCCCGCCGCCATTGCTGCCGCGCTGCGCGAGGCCGGCTACAAGGTCACCATCAACCCTATAGACCCCGACAGTGACCCCAGCCTGAGCGTGGACACCGGCGGCCATAAGGTCGACGTGTGGCTCAGCGGCTGCCAGAAAAATGTCTGCTCGCGGGTCACGGCCAGCTCATACTGGGATTACAGCGAGGACGAGGCCAGCCTGGACACCGAGCTGACCAACGACTGGAACGGCAACTACTACACCCAGGCCTACATCTACGAGGGCGCGTACTATCTCGACAGCACCATGCCGATTCGCGGCGGCTACACCAAGGCTGCGCTGAAGGCCTGGATGGTCGACTACCTGGAAGACGTGGCGGCGTTCGAGGAAGAGCTGCCCTGAACTAAGGCCTGATACGGATTCCATCTGTTTCGTTAACAAACCGGGAGGGCGCCGGTTTGCCAACTCCACTCCCGGAACCCGTTCTACTCGTTCTCGCTTCGCTCGGATTTTCATCGTTTTGCAAACGATTCAATCGGAGCCCGTATGAAACGAGGGCCGACCCAGGGCGCCGGAAGCATGTCCCCGGCGGCCTGTTCAGCTGTGTTGGAAGCGCCCGATGTGTCAACTGTCCAGTGTCTTAAGCGCTGAGGCCCTTGCCACCGTGCAGGGTGCGTTCCATCGCGTCGGTGACCTCGGCCTCGAAGCGGCGCAGATGCTCGCGCAGGCGGTCCAGTTCGGTAACGCCCAGGTCGGGTAGCCACAGCACGCTGCGCCCCAGCACGGCGAAGGCCAGCGGCGCGTCCTCGCCCGGTTCCTCATCCTCGTCAGCTTCCACCGGGTCCAGATTCAGGATGCCGTAGTCCAGGCCCTGATTCAGCAGGTTGATGCCCATCAGGATCTCGGGCAGGCTGTCTTCTTCCACGTACAGGTCCAGGTCCAGGTGCAGACGCACAATCACGCCGCCCTGGTGGTCCGCATCGGCAAACAGGGCCACCCTGGAGTCGCCGTGCTGGATCAGTGCGCCGTCATCCACCGACTCGACGGTCAAACCGCTGGCCTGCAGCGCAGACACGATCCGCTGCAATTCGGACTGAGGGGCCGTCATGCCGGGAAGTATAGAGCGTGTCTGCGGGCGCAACCGGAAGAATGTGCTCTTTGGAGGCTCAGCGCCCGGCAGTCAGACGTCCTGACGGTTTAGCCTTGCCCCCCCAGGTCACGCATGGTAGATCCACACCCCGTCCTGCTCCTCCCAGGTGCGGTACAGCTGGCCCAGCAGGCGCAGGTGTTCGGCGTGGGCCAGCGTCTCGGCCAGGGCAAAGCGGCGTCCGCTGACGTTCAGCTCGCGGTTGAACATCGCCAGCGACAGGTCATAGGCGCTGCGCGGCTGCCGGCCCGCCTCGGCCTTGATGAAATCCAGGCGCTCGTGGTGGTGGCCCCTCAGTTCGCGGGCGCGGGCCTGCACCCCGGTCATCACCGGGCCGTGGTGGCCCACGACGGCCTGCGCGGGATTCAGGGCCTCCAGCTTGCCCAGCGTCTGCAGGTAATCGCCCAGCGGATCGGGACGGGTGTAGGCGTACAGGCCAACGTTGGGGCTGATGCGCGGCAGGATGGCATCCCCGGCGATCAGCAGGCTGTCCCCGGCATTCCACAGGCCCAGGTGGCCGTCGGCGTGGCCGGGCAGCCACAGCACCTCCCAGTCGCGCCCGGCCAGCGTCACGGTCTGGCCCTCGCGCAGCGGCATGACGTGCTGGGCCGGCTGCACCCGGTCGCGGCCCCGGCGGTTGTCCGCGCCCATGCCCTCCAGCGACTCCTGCGGCAGCCCGTGATCGCGCATGTGTTTGAGGTGGCCGGGCAGCCATTCCTCCCACAGGTGCCAGTAGCGTTCGCCGCGCCCGATCTCCACGTCCAGCATCTGAATCTGCGCGCCGCTGCGTTCCTCCACCACCCCGGCCAGCCCGTAGTGGTCCGGGTGGTGGTGGGTGATGATGGCCCGCTCAATATCCTTCCAGTCCAGCCCCAGTTCATGCAGGCCCGCCGAGATGGCCGCCTGCGCCTCGGGGGTGTCCAGCGCGGTGTCGATCATGGTCACCGGACCGTCGTCGGGCCTGTCGATCAGCACGGTCACGGTCTTCATGGGGTAGGGAATCGGCACCTGCAGGGCGTGCAGTGATCCCACGATAGGCGTCAGCACGGCGCTGGAGTCGGGGGAAGGGGGGGCGGTCATGCCCGGCAGGCTAGCACCCCTGTCCCGCGCCGCGAATGGCGGGCGCGGCCGGACGCTACGCTGGGAAGAATGAGACTAGGCCAGTTCGTGACCGAGGGCGGGCGAAACCCGCAGGTGCGCGTGTGGGGCGAGACCGATGTCGTGGTGGTGAGCGCGCCGCTGCCGGGGGTCTTGCGGGTCAGGCTGGCCCCGCAGGCGCGGGCAAGCGGCCTGGGCTTTCCGCGCCTGCCCGAGAAACGCAGCTTTGCCGTGTGCCCGGACCTGCCCGAGGCCGGCCCCCTGAACGTGCAGGAGGACGGCGAGACCCTGCGCGTGCGTGGCGGCGGCCTGACCCTGCACCTGAACCGGCAGACCGGGGCGTGGCGGGTCACCGAGGGGGGCGACGGACACGGCACGCCGGAGCGCGAACTGACGTCCGTACCGGGCTGGAGCGGCGAGGCCCCCACTGCCCGCCCCGCGCTGGACGCCGAACGCTTCAACCTGCGCCGCAGCCGCCTGAGCGTGGACGCCCCCGACGGCGCGGCCTACCTGGGCTTCGGCGAGCGGGTGGGACCGCTGGACAAACGCGGCATGGTGCTGACCTTCTGGAACACCGACTGCTACCCGCACCATACCGACACCGACCCGCTGTACATCAGCGTGCCCTTCACGACCGTGGTGCAGGGCGAACAGGCCCACGGCCTGTTCGTGGACGAGACGTGGCGCATGACGGCCGACGTGGCCCGCACCCACCCGCGTGAACTGACCTTTGCCTCGGCGGGGCCGGAACTGGACGTGTACGTCCTGGCGGGGCCGCGCCCGGCGGACGTGCTGCGCCGCTACGCGGCCCTGACCGGTCACGCCCCACTGCCACCGCTGTGGGCGCTGGGAGCCGCCCAGAGCCGCTGGGGCTACCGCACAGCGGACGATCTGCGGGCGGTGATCGCCGGCTACCGCGAACGCGATCTGCCGCTGGACAGCGTGTACATCGACATCGAGTACATGGACGCCTTCAAGGTCTGGACCGTGAACCGCACCGGCTTTCCGGACCTGGGGGCCTTTGTCCGGGAGGCCGCCGGCCAGGGCGTCAGGCTGGTGCCGATCATCGATCCCGGCATCAAGCTGGAAGCCGACTACGACGTCTACGAGCAGGCCATGAAAAATGACTACCTGGTCCGCACCGCGCGCGGCGACGTGCTGGTGGGCGAGGTCTGGCCTGACCCGGCAGTGTTTCCCGACTTCACCCGCCCGGAGGTCGTGGCGTGGTGGGCCGCCCGCCACAAACTGTTCACCGACGCCGGCATCCAGGGCCAGTGGAACGACATGAACGAACCGGCCTGCTTCTCGCTGGCCCCGCCCAGGGAAACGGAGGGAAAAACCCTGCCCTACGACGCCCTGCACGGTTCCCGCCCCCACCTGGAAATGCACAACGCCTACGCCAACCCCATGAGCCAGGCCAGCCGCGCCGGCTACGCCAAGTACAGCCCGGAGATTCGTCCGTGGATCCTCTCGCGGGCGGGGTACGCGGGCATTCAGCGTCACGCCACCGTCTGGACCGGGGACAATACCTCGTCATGGTCCCACCTGGCCCTGAGCCTGCCGATGATCGCCGGGCTGGGCCTCAGCGGCATTCCGTTTGCGGCGGCGGACGTGGGCGGCTTCGGCGGCGACGCCACCGGGGAACTGCTGGCCCGCTGGTACCAGGCGGCGGTGGGCTACGCCTTCCTGCGCAACCACTCGGCGCTGGGCACGGCGGACCAGGAACCGTGGCGCTTCGGCGAGCCGTACACCAGCGTCATCCGCGCCGCGCTGGAACTGCGCTACCGCCTGCTGCCGCACCTGTACACCCTGGCGGAGCAGGCCACCCGCACGGGCCTGCCGGTGCTGCGGCCCCTGGCGCTGCACTACGCGGGCGATGAGGACGCCCTGCGCGAGGACAGCCAGTACCTGCTGGGCCAGGGCCTGATGGTGGCCCCGGTCATGGCGGCGGGCCACCGCCGGCGGCAGGTCTACCTTCCGGCAGGACGCTGGGCCGCCGTGTTCAATCTGTCCGAGTTCGGGGAGATTCACGAGGGGCCCGCGCACGTCACCGCCGACGCGCCGCTGCACACGCTGCCGCTGTACCTGAAAGCGGGCGAGGCCCTGCCCCTGACCGAGCCGGCCGCGCACACCGCCCAGGCCCGCTGGCCGCGCGTGACCTGGCTGGCGCATCTGGGCGCGTCGGGTTTCGTGGGCCAGCTGTACGAGGACGCCGGGAACGGTCCTGCCGAGGGCCGCCTCACGCGCCTGATCGGGGACCGCGTGGGCAGCGCCCTGCACGTTCGCCGCGAGACCACCGGCGAGGCGGCCACGCCCGAGCAGCGCGAGGTTCTGCAGATCATCGGCCTGGACCCGGTCCGCGAGGTGCAGGGGGCCGCCGCCTTCTCCTATGAGGACGGCGTGCTGCGCCTGACCCTGCCTGCCCGCTGGGAAGAGGTGACCGTGACGTGGGTGGAGTAACGGCAGTAACGGCGCCCACGAGCCGGCCTGCCTGATTATGGCCCGGTCATGGGACCTGTCCGACACTGGGTTCAAGCGTGATTCCAGGCCACTTCCGGGGGGAGTCAGGCGACGGAACCACGCCCCACAACGCCGGCCACGCCATGGCCCGCAGACCACAAGACCACAGTCCACCGAACACAACCTCATGGGCCTGTCACGCGAGGGCGAGGCGCTGCGGGCCATACAGCACGCCCTGTCCACCTCGGGTTCGCTGAAAAAGCGGCTGAGGGTCATGGCGCGTCCCGGCTGACCCACGCCCGCCGAACTCGAGCTGTGCGCGGCCAGATCGCCCAGGTGGCGCTGCTGATTCCGGGGCTGGAGCGGGCCCAGAACGCGCTGTTGCGGGGCGCCGATCTGATGGGCTCATGCCGACCGTCCAGCACGGGCAGGCCGGAGGGCACCCAGACCGGGGCGCTGCTGCTCAGGCGGGAAACTGGTACAGCGTCACGTCGAAACCCTTGACGGTGCGCTGTCCCACATCCTGAAAACCAAAGGTCTCGTAGAGCGCGCGCAGCTTGGGGAGGGCGGTGGCGGTGTCCAGCCTGAGCCAGGGCCGGTCCCGCTCCCCCGTCTCCCACACGGCCTCACGCAGCAGCAGGGCGGACAGGCCCTGGCCCTGCGCCGCCGGGTGAACCGCCAGTTTGTGCAGATACAGCGCCTCGCCGGGGGCGTCGTCCGGCCAGAACAGTGGGTCCGTGTCCAGCAGACACAGGCAGGCCAGCGGCGTCCCACCGCGCCACGCCACCCGCCAGCCGTTCGTCGGGTAGTGGCGGGCCAGGCGCTGGGGCGTCAGGCTGCTTTCCGGCCACAGTGGCTCCCCGCGCGCCTTCAGTTGCAGGGCAGCGGCGATCAGCACGCCCGAAGCGGCGGCATCATCGCCGGAGGTCAGGGTCACGCCGCTCATGGACGCAGTTTAGCCGTCCTGGGTCGGGGCGGCTTCGATGCCCGTCGCCCAGACCTGTGCATCCCTGATCTCCAGCCGCACGCGCGGCAGCGGGCCGTTGGCCTTGCCGAACACCGCCATCCCCTCCTGCAGGGGATCGAAGACGCTGTAATGGCAGCGGCAGCCCAGTTGCGGGTGCTGGGCATCCTGCGGGGGGCGGTAGTTGAAGGCGAAGGCCAGTACCTCCGGGTCACGCACCAGATTGACGGTGCAGCCCAGGTGGGTGCAGACGCGCGAGTACGCCACCAGATGCCCGCCGCCGGGCAGCGTCAGCCCGCCTTCCACCGCCTGTGGCACCCGCAGCAGCGTGCAGGGGCGGCCCGCGTAGGTAAAGTTCACGTCGGCCCACACGGTGGGCAACCCGGACAGGGGCGCCACCGCTTGCGCCGCCGCCGCCTGAAACTCCGGCGCTCCGGCGCGGCGCTTGCCCAGCGTGACGCGGGTGGCGTACCAGCCCATGTAGCCGAAGGCCCCGGCCGTGGCCGCGACCGGCAGCAGCCACCATTTTTCGAGGAGGGCGCGGCGGGTGGTCATGCGGGGGCAGAACCACGTGGACGGACGGGCAAGACCCTGCCCGTAAGTGCGCCCGCTGGCACCGGGCGTCCGCGTTCTGCCTGCCGCATCCTCAGCCCTCCTTCTGCCACTGTTCCATCAGGTCCAGCAGCAGCGTGAGTTCGGCGTCGGTCAGCGTGGGGTAGGCGGGCATGGCCCCCTTGCCGTTCACCGTCACGCTGCGCAGCGCCGCGCGGCTCAGGGTGGACGCGCGCAGGCTGGGGCCGATGCCGCCGGCACCGGCGGCCCCGTGGCATGAGGCGCAGCTCGCGGCGTACAGCTTCAGCGCCGGGTCACCCTGGTTCAGGCGGGCCCGCAGCGCGGTGATCGCGTCGTCGGCGTCGCGTCCGGCGGGGTCCAGCGTGCGGTAGCGCTCCAGGGCGGCCAATGCCTCCTGGTCCTGTCCGAAGCGGGACAGCGCGAAGCCCAGCAGCAGTTGCGATTCGGCCTCGTCGGGTGCGAGCTGCGCGGCGGTGCGGATCAGCAGGGCGGCGCGGGTGGCGTCCTCGGCAGGCAGCGCCGCGCCGCCCTGGTCGCCGCGCGTGAGCAACAAGATCCCCAGGCGGCGCAGGGCCTCCGGCTGGCGCGGATCGGTTTTCAGGGCGTTGCCGTAGGCGCTGACCGCCTGATCGTAGTTGGCCGAATCGAAGGCGGCGCGGCCCCACGCCAGGTAATCAGCGTTCTTCTGGCTGCGCTGCGCCCTTTCCTTGAGGCCCGGCAGCTTCAGCACCGCCTGCACCTTGCCCGCCTCGCCCGCGTCCAGCGAGGCCAGCTGCCAGCGCGGAATAAAGGTCAGCGCGCCCGCCACGGTCAGCAGGGTCACCGCGCCCACCGCCCCCAGCGCCAGCGTGCGCGAACGCCCCGGACCGATGCGGGGGGCAGGCGGCAGGGCGTCCAGCGCCCGCAGGGTCAGCGCGGCGCGGCGTTCCAGATCGGGGCGGCGGGCCTCATCCTCCACCGCATTCAGTTCGCTGTACAGCTGGTCGCGCTCGGCCAGCAGGCGGGCACGTTCGGGGGCGTCGGGGTCGGTGGGCGCGGCGCGGCGCAGGGGCTCCAGCACCAGCCACAGGGCCGCCGCCCCGATCAGGACCAGTAGCACCACGCTGAAGATCATTCCGGCCCCCGGCCCATGCCCGTGTCGCGGCGCACCTGGTCCAGATACGGGTCATGGGGTTCGGCGTCCTGCAACGGTCCCGCCGCTGCGGAGGCCGGCCCCCGGCGGCGCAGAAAGGCCCACAGCGCCACGCCGCCGCCGCCCAGCGCCAGCAGCGGACTGCCCCACAACAGCAGGTTGCGCCCGGTCTTGGGAGGATCAAGCAGCACGAAATTACCGTAGCGAACCGAGAAGAAGGTGTAGATCTCCGAGTCGCTGCGCCCGTCGGCAATCTGCTCGCGCACCGATTCGCGCATCTTGACGCTGATGTCGCTGCGCGATTCCGCGATGGATTCCCCGGTGTCACACAGCGGACAGCGCAGGTTCTTCTGCACGGCAACAGCGCGCTGCTCCTGTGCGGGCGTCAGGGGCGCGGAGGCGTGGGCGAGGGACAGGCCGAGGCACAGTCCCAGGCACAGCGCCAGCGGCCCAAGACGGGAACGCCCGAAGCGGGAATGCAGGACGCCTGGACGTGCTGGCCGCATGTCCGCCCTCATATCCCCTTCACACCGATCTTTTTCAGACCCACGTTCAGGCGTTCGCGGGTCAGGCCCCCCCGGTCCATATGCTGCACGATGCCTGCCTTGTCGATAAAGACCGTCTCGGGAATGCCCGACACGCCGTAATTAACGCCGGTGTTGATGCCGGGGTCCCTGAGGTTGGGGTAGGCCAGCGCGTACTCGCGGATGAAATCGCGGGCGTTCTGCTCCTTGGTCTCCTGAAACAGGATGCCCAGAATCGCCGCGCCGTCCGCGGTCTGCTGCGCGCCCAGCTCGCGGAACAGGGGCGCCTCCTCGCGGCAGGGGCCGCACCACGACGCCCAGAAATTCAGGACCACCGGGCGCCCCCTGAGCGCCTCCAGACTGACGGGCACGCCGTCCAGACTTTCCAGCGTGAAGGCGGGGGCGGGCTTGCCGATCAGCGGCCCGCCGGTGGTGACATTCTTCGCCGGGCTGAGCAGCGTGTAGCCCAGCACGCCCACCAGCGCCGCCGCGATCAGCGGGGGCACGGCGCGCCGCCAGACAGGGGCAGGATTGGGTTTGGGGGGGGGTGAATTCGTCATAGTCAACTCTCAGGGAACAGGCGCCGCCTTTCCTGTTCAGGAACAGGGCCAGGAGGCTAGTCGGTGGCCGGGGCCAGCCCGGCGGGGGCCGCGCGTGCCACTGGCCGCGCCGGGCTGACCAGCGTGAGGCCCGCGCCGATGCAGATGATCAGCGTGCCCCACCAGATCCACGAGACCAGCGGGCTCTCGATCAGGCGAATGCTGGCCCAGCGGCCTTCCGGGTCGATGCTGGTGACCACCAGATAGGTGTCGCCCAACGCGCCGTAGCGCACGGCCGGGGCCGGGAACAGGGTGCCGGGGGCCTGAACGTAGGTGTTGAGCCGCGCCTCGAAGGGCCGGCCATCAATCGAGACCGAGGCGATGGCCGAGGTGCCGAAGCCCCGGTCCACCTGACGCAAGGCCGTCAGCTCCAACTGCTCGTGCAGCAGCGTGCGCGGCGCGGCCTGCAGGTTCAGGGTGGCCTGGGCGTCCTGACGGTACGCGCCGCTGAAGGCCAGCCCCAGCGCCATCACCACCAGACCGATGTGGGCAGTGTAGGCCCCGTAACGGCGCGGCTGCGCCTGAAGCGTCCGCCCCAGCCCGCCCGCCTGCCGCGCCGCACGGGCGGTCAGCAGGCCCAGCCCGACGAGGTTGTAGGCAGCCAGCGCAATGGTGAGCAGCACGCCCGTGGCACGGACGCCGAAGACAAAGGCGATCAATGCCGCGCCCAGGCCGGAGGCCAGCAGCGGCACCAGCGCCCGCAGCAGGCCCTGACCGTCGGCACGTCGCCAGGGCAGCAGCGGCCCCACGCCCATCAGCATCAGCAGCCCCAGGCCCAGTGGAATGGCGAAGGCATTGTAGAAGGCCGGACCCACGCTGGCGTCCCGGCGGCCCTGAGCGGCCTCCACAAAGGTAGGAAACAGCGTGCCCAGCAGGACCATAAACGCAAACACCAGAAACAGCCAGTTGCCCGCCAGAAACGCGCCCTCACGGCTGACCGGAGCCGGAACCTCCGCCTCGTCGCGCAGGGCGGGCGCGCGCCACGCGGCCAGCCCGATGCCCACGATCAGCAGGAAGGCCAGGAAGCCCAGGAACACCGGCCCCACCGGTCCGCCCGCGAAGGCGTGGACGCTCTGTACGATGCCGCTGCGGTTCAGGAACGTGCCCAGCACGGTGCTGGAATACGCCAGCACGATCAGCCACACGTTCCACGAACGCATCAGCCCGCGCTTTTCCTGAATCTGAATGCTGTGCAAGAAGGCAGTGGTCAGCAGCCACGGAATAAACGACGCGTTTTCCACCGGGTCCCAGGCCCAGTACCCGCCCCAGCCCAGCGTCTCGTAGCTCCACCAGCCGCCCGCGACGATGGCGGCGGTCAGGAAGGTCCAGGCCACCAGCGTCCAGCGCCGCGTCACGACCACCCAGTGATCGGAGAGCCGGCCCGTGATCAGGGCGGCCACGGCGTAGGCGAACGGCACGCTCAGGCCCACGAAGCCCAGGTACAGCAACACCGGGTGAACGGCCATCATCCAATGGTTCTGCAAGGCCGGGTTGGGGCCACGCCCATCGGCCAGCAGGCCGGAGACGGGCGTGAACGGCGAGGCGATGGTGGCGCACACGCCCACGAAGAACAGCAGGCTGACAAACATGGTGCCCAGCGCCCAGGGCCGCAGGGCGTCGCGCCGCAGCGTCAGCGACAGGATGAAGGCGAAGCCCGCCAGAAGCCAGGCCCACAGCAGAATGCTGCCCTCCAGCGCGCCCCACAGGCTGGTGATCTTGATCCAGGTGGGCGAGGACCGCATGGAATGTTCGGCCACGTAACGTACGGTGAAGTCGTCCTTGAGAAGCGCCACCAGCAGCACGGAGATGCCCACGCTGACCAGCGCGAACACCGCCCAGGTGGCCCGCCGCGCCGCCTCGGTCACCCGCGCGTCGGCACGCAGGCCGCCGATCACGGCCAGCAGCAGTCCCGCCAGCGAGAAGCCCAACGCGCCCAGCAGCGCGAGCTGACCCAGTGAGCCCAGGGCGCTGGACTGGAAGGAAATCAGGTTAAGCATGCTGGCCGCCTCGGGATGGGGTGCAGCCTGTGGGGGGCATCCTCAGCCCCAGGCCTTTACAGGTCAGGAACAGAGAGATCAGGGGCTGGACGCTCAGGCCCTCGGCCTTTTCCACACGCCACCGGTCACAACCCACGGGCGGCCCTCACTGCGTCTGCTGAAGCATGTCCTTCAGCTCGGTCTGCGTCTGCGGCACGTTGTATTCCTCGCTGTGCTTGACAATCAGTTCCTGGGCGTGAAAGGTGTCGCCCTGAAACTCGCCGCGCACCACCACCCCCTGGTTTTCCCTGAACAGGTCGCTGACGGCTCCGCTGTACTGCACCGGAAAGCTGGCCCCGCCGTCCGAAACGACGAACTTCAGGTCCAGCGTCTGGGGGTTGTAGTTCACAGACCTGACCAGCCCGCCGATGCGGATGGCGCGGCCTTCCAGCTTGGCGCGCTGCTGCTGGTACTCGGTGGGGGTGACGAAGTATTCCAGGCTCTTGTTCAGGTTGCCAAAGGCGATAAAGGCGCTCAGGCCCACCAGGGCCAGGACGCCCAGAACCACCGGCAGCGGATTGCGGCGGCGCTGGCGGGCGCGCGCCAGCGGGGCGGGCGCGGGGCTCACCTTGGGGCCTCCCCGGTCTCGTCTTTCACCGCGCGCAGCCGCGCCCACATCCACACCAGATAGCTCAGCAGCAGCACGAAGGTCACGGCATAGACGATGATCACGTAGGCGCTGTACTTATCCATGAGACGCTCCACGGGCGGTTCCCACGCCCTCGCCCACGCCCTGGACTTGCAGGTCTTCCATCAGTTCGCGCTCCTCTCGGGCCTCTTCGCGGGCGGCCAGCGTGCCGCGCACGCGCAGCAGGTACAGATACAGGAAGGAAAAGGCGACCACCGCCATCAGCAGCACCCAGCCGTAGACCGGCGCGGCGTCGAAGCGCACCTTGCCCAGCAGCTTGAGGGTCTGGGTCTGGTGCACACCGCGCCACCACTCCACCGCCATGTAATTGACCGGCACGTACAGCGTGCCCACGATGCCCACCACCGCCGAAATGCGGGCGCGGCGTTCGGGGTCGTCGATCAGGCTGCGGATCAGCAGGTAGCCGCCGTAGACCACCAGGCTCAGGGCTGTGGTGGTCAGGCGGGCGTCCCAGACCCAGTACGTGCCCCAGGTGGGCTTGGCCCACAGCATGCCGCCCACGATGGTCACCACCGTGAACAACACGCCGATCTCGGCACTGGCCAGGGCCAGCCGGTCCCAGCGCCGCTGACGCTGGATCAGGTACAGCAGGCCGAACAATCCGGTGCCGCCGTACGCCAGATAACTCAGCCACGCGCTCGGCACGTGCACGAACATCAGCCGGACCAGCGAGCCCTGGTTCACGTCCAGCGGCGCGGCCAGACCCAGCGCAATCGCCACGGCCAGCGTGACCACGGTGGCCCCGCCCAGCAGCGTGGTCATCAGGTTGCCTCTTCTTGTGCTGCTTTTGCTGGTCATCTTGCTCCTAGTTTAAGAGGTTGACTCTGCCGGGACTGATCCGGGGACAGGACTGGCCCGTCCACCCCGCGGTGTTGACCACAGCATCGCGTCCGGGGTGAACTCGGACAAGTGCGAGTGTCCCCCTTGCAGGGCGCCTGAGAAGGTAAAAATTGCCCTATTCTCCACAGATCCAACTTTAAGGACCCCTTTTCCCGTCCACTCCTGGAGGTTTAACCCATGTTCAAGTGCCGCGTCCTGCTGCTGCCCCTGTGCGCCCTTCCCCTGACCCTGGCCGCCTGTGCCCCGGCGCATTCCGGTTCATTGCCCGACCCCGCCACCTTTGTCCCCACGCCGGGCGACGTAGCGCAGAACGTCCAGGGCGTGGGCAACCTGGGCCGCTGGATGATCACCAAACATCTGGAGAACGCCACCTGGCTGGGGGAGAAGGTTGGGGGCCGCACGCTGCGCGAACCGATCAACGTGGTGCTGATCGACCCGGTGGCCCGGACACCCGAGGGCGCCACTCGCCGGATGCTGGAGGCGATGGACAGGGCGGGGTATGGTCCCAAGAACATGCACAGTGACGGCTATTACGGCTACCTGAACGGGCAACTGAAGGGCCAGTACCCACAGGGCCAGGGGCTGGCCTTCAGTGACGGTCCGTGGTACGGCCTCAACAACCACGGGCGGGTGTTCGGACCGTTCACGGTTGGCAGCAGCACGGTGTTCACGGCCTCATTCAGTCGCGAGGACTTCCGCTGGCTGCCGCGCCCCGGCCACCCCTACAACTCGTTTCAGGTGGCGCGCGAGGACCTGGGCCAGCAGCTGGGCAAGAACACCATCTACAAACCGCAGGATCACCTGAGCCTGGGCTCGGCCCTCGATACGCCCACAGAGACCACGGGCGATCACGACGGGCGGGCGCTGCTGCTGGTGGCGCAGCCGTAGCAGATCCTCTCCAGCCCGCCCCCGAAAATGGCAGCCGCGCCCACCCTGGAGGCGTGCTGCCCGTGGTCTACTCCGCCCATGAAACCACTGCTGTGGCCCGCGCTGCTGGCGTTGACCCTTCCCGGTGCCAGCCTCGCCCTCGGCGTGGAGGACCACGCCCGGACCCTGCTGGGCTTCGGCCCCCGGGTGGCGGGCAGCGCGGCCAACGAGCAGGCCCGCGGCTATCTGGAAACGCAGTTCCAGGCCCTGGGCTATCAGACGCGCCGCGAGAGCTTCGGCTACCCGCGTTTCGATGATCTGGGCTCGGACGTGCGGGTGGGCACGCAGGTGCTGGGGGGCAACGCCCTGCAGGACGCCGCCGGGGGCGAGGTCACGGCCCCGGCAGCCCTCGTGCCGGGCGTGGGCACACCGGCCGACTTTGCCCGCGTGGACGTGCGCGGCCGGGTGGCGGTGGTGCAGCGCGGGCAGATCCCCTTCATCAACAAGGTCCGCGCCGCGCTGGCGGCCGGCGCGGTGGGCGCCGTGATCGTCAACGACAGCGCCGGGGACTTCCGGGGGACACTGGGTCAGGTGGTGGCCCTGCCGGTGCTGGGCGTGTCGCCCACGGTGGGCGCGGCCCTCACGGACGGTCAGTCGGTCACCCTGCGCGTCCGCGTGCGCCAGGACGAGGTCCAGGGCGTCAACCTGATCGCCTTCAAGGCGGGGGTCCGCACCCCGGAGGTGCTGATCGGCGCGCATCTGGATTCGGTCAGGGGGGCGCCGGGGGCCAACGACAACCTCTCGGGCACCCTGGCGGTGCTGGACATTGCGCGGCAGGCCGCCAACACGCCGCTGTCGGCACGCAGTTTCTTCCTGCTTTTTGACGGCGAGGAGGACGGCCTGCAGGGGTCACGCGCCTTCGTGAAGAACAATCCCGACACCATAAAGGGGCTGAAGGCCATGCTCAATCTGGACATGGTGGGCTTGAACGCCACGCCCCTGAGCGTCAGCGGCGAGGCCGCGCTGGTGGCGGCGGCGAGGCGCGCGGGCCTGGAGGCCAGCGAGGGAACACCTGGCAGCAGCGATCAGGTGCCGTTCCGGCAGGCCGGGGTGCCGACGCTGTTGTTCCACCGGGGCCTGGATGCCAACTACCACCAGCCCGGCGACACCCTGCTGGACCCGGGCCTGGTCCGGCAGACGGCAGAGGCAGCCTTTAGAATCGCCAGCGAGGTGCCGAACGCCGCTGCGGGGAGACAGGTCATCTTTTTCCTGTCCCACTGCCGCTCCGGTTCACTGTTCACGGCATCGGTGCGGAACAACCAGGAGGCCAGACCCGAGGCCATGCTTGCTGACGACACGGTAACTGGCCTGCAATGCCGCAGGCTGAAAGCGTCACGGAACTACAGGCGTGGTTCAGACGTGGGTCATCGGTCCTGGTCCTCTGCCTCTGGCGGGCCACCACGTCCCGCCGCCAGCAGCCGCAGCCACTGCCCCAGAATCGGCTCCAGGCGGTAACGCCCAGCTCCGGCGTGGGCGCGTTCGCTCCACGCCTGCCGCACAGTCGGCTGCGCCATCAGAGACCGCAAGGCCGAGGCGAAGGCGGTGACGTCCTGTACCGGGACCAACGCGCCTCCTCCTGCCGCCAGTAACTCTGCCGGCCCAGTGTGGCAGTCAAAAGCCACCGCTGGCACACCGTGGGCCTGGGCTTCCATCAGAACCAGAGGCAGCCCCTCGTGGCGGGAGCTGAGGGCGTAGATGCCTGCGCTGCGGTAGACCGCTGCAACTTCAGGTGTAGGGGCGCACAGGTCCCAGCGGCGCAGTCCCAGGTCCCCCGCCAACTCGCGCAGGGCCTGTTCCTCCGGTCCCTGGCCGTAGATCTGAAGCCGCCAATCGGGGCAGTCGGTCTCGACCTCAGCCCAGGCACGCAGGAGCAGGTCGAACCCCTTCTGATGGTCCAGACGACCCATGCCCAGGACCACGCGGCTTTGAAGTGAGTACGGGTTGACAGGGGGACGGTCCACCGTTAGCGGATTGGGAATCGCGGTGATCGAGGCGGGCGCCTGCGGGAAGGCCGCACGCCACCACCCACGGTCCTGCCTGGTCAGGGTAACCACCCGGTGACCCAGATGGGCGGCGACCACGCGGGCGAGCCGGCGGGAACGCATGTTCAGGTCGCTGCGGAAATTAAAGTGTTCCCAGGCCACCCGGAGCATGGGCAGGTCCAGAATGGCTGGGAACACGAACCCGGCCAGGAAAGTGTCCACCGTGATCAGCACGTCCGGGCGCCGCCGCCGCAATTCACGGCGCACTACGCTCACCAGCGGGACGGTCTGCGCCCGCATCCGCAGGGTGCCCTCCGGCAACCCCAGCGACGTCAGGGTGACGGCCTCCGGAAGCTCGAAGGCCGAGGTCTCGCCCCGTAGGGTCAGAATCTGCACGTCCAGTCCCAGCGCGGACAGCCCACCCGCCACAGTTGCCGTGACCCGTTCCATGCCGGCCCGCGCCCTCATGGATTCGATCAGAAAGGTGACCTTGACGGCGGGCCGCCGGTCACCGGGCGACTGTGGCCCTGCAAAAAAGACTGTGGGAGACGGGCGCCGGTTCTGGGCCGACCTGCCCTCTTCAGCCCCACTATCCTTAGTCACGTTGCCCAGCCGGACGGGAGGACGGCGGGTATTCAGCCACTGCCGCAATCGGCGGCGCAATGAAGCTGGGACGATCCAGTGTTTGGCGAAGGTGGCCAGTTCGGCAGGCTGGGGGCGGGTGGACAGTAGCGCCGCCCCCAGCACAGGCAGGCCAAGGGCGTCGTTGGCCCGGACGGCGCGCGGAGCGAGTTGCGCCAGCAAAAACCCGGCGAAGGCCCGGTCTGAGAGCCGTCCGTCCCGGCGGTGGTTCTGTGCCCACGCCAGCATGGGCCGCCACGTTGAGACCCCGCTGCCGGTGGCTCGGTCCTCTCCCACGTAATAGACCGCCAGCGTCGAGGCGTCTTCCGGGGATAGCTGCTCGAAGCCGACGCCGCGCGTGTCTTCCAGGCGCAGCAGCCAGTCCCAGTCCTCGTTGTTGCGTAGGTGTTCGGGCCAGGGCAGTTGCAGCGCCAGGGTGCGCGGCAACAACACCAGATGGCCGAACACCGCGCTTCCCGGTGGGCGCCGTGGGCTGCGGGCAAACATGTAGTCGCCCAGACGCTCATCGGCAGCCTTGGGGCGCGGGGGGTACAGGCGGTCCCCGTGCGGCGTGCGCTCGATGTACCCGCTCAGCACCACCGGCAGTGCATGGGCGGAGCGCTGCGCCCGCTGCATCTGCCGGATGAGCTTGTCCGGCCGCCACACATCATCGTCATCCAGAAAGGCAATCCACTCACCCCGCGCGTGCTGCACGCCGTGGTTGCGGGCCGCCGATGGTCCCTGGTTGTGCGGCAGGGTCAGTAGGCGCAGCCGGGGATCTTGCACTGTGGCCAACGCTGCCGCCGTCTCAGGATCGGGGCCGTCCATCACTACCAGCACTTCCAGATTCGGATAACTCTGTGCCAGCGCGCTGCCGAGTCCCCGGCGCAGCAGCAGGTCCGGGCGGCGATAGGTGGGAATCACCACGCTGATCAGCGGCGTGGTTTCTTCGTTAGGGGCAGTGTCGTGTGGAACAGCGTTTTGCAAGATGACCTCAGCTTGGGCAGCAGAAAGGAGTCAGAAATCCTAGCCTGCACCTATCGTATGCGGTCCAATCTAGGGCAGTCCGGGACGACTCTGACCACAGCATTCGACAAAGCCATGCCCAGAGGCTTCAGACCAGCATCAACCCAGCAGGAGGATACAGAGCAAACATAGGGGAGGGAATCCATCTGACGTGGTGCGCAGGTACCGCCCAGGCTCAAACCACTTGCCCTCCTGTCGTGTCAGCATGAGAGACGCTCTCGCTTGTCCCTGTAGCCTACCCCGCCGACAAAGGCGCACACGCTGCACGGGATGTGGAAATGTAGACGGTCAGGTGTGGCGATAGGCTTATGTTTTTTCAGCGAAAGCTGTCTGAAATAAGCCTGAGCAGAAGGAGAAAGGCCCTCCTGCACAGCAATTAGGAGCGGGTACACCATCACAGCCGCTCCCAGCACGCCTCATGCCGTCGCCTGCTTCTGTTCAGGGCAGCAACGAACATGGAGGCGCATACCACTTAAACAAACCCCGTCACGGGGACGGGGTTTGGCTTCAGGACGCGGTCTGGCGGTTGGAAAGGCTACTGCTTGACGATCCGGTCCACTTCGGCAGTGCCGCTGTAGGGGGTGGGGGCGTTCAGGTAACCCTTGAGCACCACCCGCCAGTTGCCGGCCACCGGATTGGGAATGCTGACAGCCTCGTTGGTGCTGGTGCCCTGGGCGCTGGAGCCGATCAGCTGACCGGCGGGGTTGTAGACCTCCAGGTCCAGGTCAAAGGCGGGGTTGCCCCAGTCGGTGGTGACGCGCAGCACGCTCGAGCCAGCCGGCACGTTCAGGACGTGGGTGCTCTCCGCATTCTTCACGCAGCCGGCGGTGGGGGCGCAGGCGGCGGTGTCCACGGTGCCGCTCCAGCCGGGCAGGGCGGTGGTCTGCACCGAGAAGCGGTTGGGGTTCTGACGCACGGCCTCCCGTACCGAGGCGTTGGCGTCCACGTAGCCGTACCCCACCTCCCACTCCTCGCGCTTCTTCACGACCACCTGGGCCGGATCAAAACCGTTGGTGGCGGTGGCGACGTAGTACATCGCGCGGCTGGTCTTCTTGAATGCTTCCAGAACGCTGTCCAGGTTCATCTTGGGGTTGGCCTCGAGCATCAGGGCCACCACACCGCTGATATGCGGGGTCGCCATGCTCGTGCCGCTGATGGTGGAGTAGCGGGGGTTGTCGGTATCGGGCACGGTGGTAGCAGCCAGACCGGTCAGGCCGCGCGCCGCGCTGATCTTCACGCCGGGAGCGGTGACGTCGGGGTGAACCAGTGCGTCACCGGGGCGACCACGGCTGCTGAAGCTGGCGAGGTAGCCCTGCTTGTCTCCGGCGGCGACGCTGATCACGCAGGGGCTGGCCGAGTAGGGGTTCAGGGTATTGGCGTTCGGTCCCTCGTTGCCGGCGGCGAACACCACGACCATTCCAGCGTCGTAGGCGCGCTTGGCGGCAATGCTGATGGGGTTGTACGGCGCGAACTCGCCGCTGCTGCCCCAGGAGTTGCTGATCACGCGCACGTTGTAGGTCTCGCGGATGTCGGGCTTCATCAGGTAGTCAAAGCCCTGCAGCGCGTACAGGATGCTCAGGCCGTCGCCCGCGCCGACGCCCACCAGGGTGGCGCCGGGTGCCACGCCACGCCGCATGCGGGCGCTACCGGCGGAGGCCTCGCCGCTGCCGCCGATGGTGCTGGCAACGTGCGAACCGTGGCCGCTGCTGGTGTCGGTGTTGGGCAGGTCCACGTACAGGTAGCCGCCCGCCGGGGTGTCGGTCAGGGGGCCGACGAGCTTCACGTTCTTGGCGATGTGGTCCAGATCGGGGTGGGTACCGTCCACACCCGAGTCAATGATGCCCACGCCGATGCCCTTGCCGCTCACGCCGTAGGTGCTCTGCGCGGTGTCGGCCCCGATGAACTTGACGCTCTCGGCGAGTTTGTACTGCAGTGGGGCGTCCTGGTAGATGGACTCCAGGCCGGGCAGGCTGGCCTTGAGCTGACCAATCAGGTCCTGGGTAATCAGGGTCTTGACCGCCACCATCGGCAGCACGTCAAAGGCGCCCAGGCCGTGTCCAAGGTCGACGTCCATGTTGGAATCCATCCAGGTGATGGCCCGGCCCTTGCTGACGTTGTCGGCGAAGGACAGAATCAATGTCCCGACCTGGCCGTAGCGCATCGAGCTGTCCACCTGCACGCCGCTGGGGCCGGAGGCATACAGGGCCGAGCAGGCCGACAGGGTGGTGGCCTGCGTCCCCAGACGGCCCGGCTGGGCGGCGGTGGGGCTCATGGAACCCTGGGGAGTGCTCTGCCCGCAGGAAGCGAGAATGACGGTCAGACCCAGGCCAAGCTTGGAAAAATTCTTCATGGGGGACTCCTTTGAATACTGTAGGTGCTTGAGACCATTGAAGCAGGTGACTCTCAAAAAAAACACAAAGCCGCCACAAAGAACTGGGAGAAGCGTGAGGCAGAGGCCCCACGCCTCCATTCGCCCAGGCCACGGCCGCTCAAAAGCCGTGACAGAGCCAGCGCAGGAGGCCGCTCTATACTCGGTCCATGTCGCCTCTCCCCCTGCCCGTACAGCTGCTGCTGCGCTTGCAGGGTGACTGGGCCGGCGTGGTGGCGCCTGTGGAGGTGGGGGCCAATCTGCCTGGGTTGACAGGCTGGGCTGCGGCGCAGGGCTGGACGATCTGGCGTACCCCACCGCCGCCGGAACAGACCGCGTGGCTGTGGCTTCCGGCCACCCGGCAGGACCTGCAGACCCTGCCAGACCCAGCTGACAATGTGTTGGTGCTGTGCGGAGAGGACCTCTGTTACACCGCTGAGGACTGGGCCCTGGCCCTGCCGGACCAGACGGCGGCCGAACAGGCCGCGACCTTTGCGGGGAGTGGCGGCTGGCCCCTGGCCCTGGCCCTGGCCCGGTCGCGGCCCGGTGACCCGCAGGCCTACCGACACGCGCGGGCCAGCATGCTGCTGGGGCCTGTGTCGCCGCCCGAGAACCTGGGGCAGGCGGCCCGGCGGCTGGCCGTGTCACCGCTGGTCACGCCCGGCGTGGCGGCGGCCCTGGACGTGGCCCCGGCTGCCTGGCAGGCGCTGGCCGAGGGCGGCTGGTTGTGGCCAGCGGTGGGCGGCTGGGCCTTTCCACCGCTGCTGCGCCGCTGGCTGGCGCCGGACCCCGATCCCGGGCTGGCCCGGCTGGCGGCCCAGGCCCTTCATGACGCCGATCAGACCGCCGCGGCCCTGGAGGCTCTGGCCGACGCGGCCCTGTGGACCGACCACCTGTCGCTGCTGCTGCAGAGCGCCCGGGCTGTTCAGGGAGAGGCGGCCCTCCGGGCCCAGTTGCAGCGCCTGCCGGAACGCTGGCGCACAGCGCCCGAGGCACGGTATCTCGCGGGGCTGCTTGCACGCGTCACGGGCGATCTGGAGCGGGCCGGGACACTGTATTCCCGCGCCCTGGACGACCTGACCGGGGCGGGGACGGCACTGGTCCTGAATGCCCGCGGGGTGGTGCGGGCGATGCAGGGCCATGTGGATGGGGCTCTGGACGACTTTACTCTGGCCGCCCGGAGCGACGGGCCGACGGCCGGAGAGGCCAGTCAGAACCGCGCCACGCTGCTCGTGCAGCTCGGGCGACATGCCGAAGCCGAAGACAGTCTGAATGACGCCGTGGCCGCCTTCCGGGCGGCTGGAGACCTTCCGCGCGAGGCCCACAGCCTGAAAACACTGGGCTCGCTGTACTTCGGACGGGGACAGCTGCGCGAAGCCCTCGTGCCCTACCGCAAGGCACTCCATCTGTTTCTGCCCGAACTCGTTCAGGAGGCGGCGCTCAGTCACCTGAATCTGGCAGAATCCCACATCTACCTGGGCGAGTTCGATCAGGCCCAGCATCATCTCCAGGCTGCCGCCGCGCTCAACGAACGCCAGCTTTCCAGTCTCACGGCAGGGTGGATGCACCGGGTGCAGGCCATTCTGGCCCTGCAGGTCGGCGAAGCAGCGCAGGCCCTCACGGCGCTGGACCGCGTCCAGACCGAGGACCGCAGCCTGCAGGCAGAGACGGCCCTGCTGCGGGTGCGTGCCCACCGGGAACTCGGACAGCCGGAACAGGCGCTGGACATCCTGCACCACGCCAGTCCCCTGGGGCTGCGGGCCGAACTGGAGGGGGCCTTGCTGGGAGAAATCTCAATTGACGCCATTATCGAGGCGGCCCGGCAGGAGGAGGCGCGGCTGGAACTGGTCACGGCCCTGCTTCACCGGGCCAGCCCGGACGATCTGCACGAGGCCCTGGAGCTGATCCGCCAGCACGGGTATCTGGCCCTGCTGGGCAGCCGCGCCGCCGCCCCACTGGCCAGCCTGGCCCAGGACCCGCCCACCCGCGCCCTGTTTCCACTGCGTATTCAGACCCTGGGGCCGCTGCGCTTCACGCATGCCGGACGCCAGGTGCAACTGGGCGACTTCCCGACCCGCAAGAGTGCGGCGCTGCTGGTGGCGCTGGCGCTGGCAGAACACCCGCAGTCCCGTGAAGTGCTGGCCGACCGTTTCTGGCCCGGAGCCAAGAATCCGCTGGCCAGTCTTCAGACGGCGGTGTACCACCTGCGCAGCACCTTTGGCGTACCGCTGGTGGGTAGCGAGCGCGGCGCGATGTCCCTGCTGTTTCCGGTCCAGAGCGACCTGGCTGACCTGCGCCGCGCCCTGCAGAGTCAGGATCTGGCCGGACTGGCTGCGCTGCTGCGTCCGATGACCGCTCCCCTGACCGTCCTCTCCGACCTGCCCGCCGAACTGACCGAGGAACGGGCCTGGGCCGAGCACCTGCTGCACGACGCCCTGCGGCTGCACGCACAGGCCCAGCCGGCGGCCGACATCCACCGCCGCGACGCGCTGCGGGCGCTGATCGCCACGGACCCGCTGGACACCGACAGCCGTGAGGACCTGATCCGCTGGCATGAGCTGCACGGCGAAGCAGATCAGGCCGAACAGGAACGCCGTCATCTGGCGGACGTGCTCCGGGCGCTGGGTGTGGACTGATCGGGGGACCACTCCTCCAATGGATCACCACGGCGGGGAACGGGAGTACGGAGAGGACAAGACACGCAGCACGAGGGTGCCCACGACCCATATGCCGATCGGCAAGAAGGTGGCCTGCGGCAGCCGGGCGCTGTGCCACCGAACGCCGCGCCGTGAAGCGCTAGCCTGACCCGCATGACCCTCACGCCGCTGCCGCCGGACGCCGCGCCGCCCATCCGGCCAGGACCGGTTCAGGCACGTGCCCCGCTGCCGGACGTGCTGCGCGGACTGGCCCTGCTGGGCATCCTGCTGGTCAATGCCCAGGATTTCGCGGGCTTTCTCGAGTGGACCCAGACCGGGCTGGACCGCGCCGTGCAGGTGGCCACCGACGTGCTGGCCAACGGACGGTTCATCAGCATCTTTGCCATGCTGTTCGGCTGGGGCGCGGCGGGTCTGCTGGCCCGGCAGGGCGCCGGCATCTTTTTGCGGCGACACCTGACGCTGCTGCTGGCAGGTTCCCTGCACTACGTGCTGGTGTGGCACGGCGATATCATCTCGCTTTACGCGGTGCTGGCCATCGCGCTGTTGGCCACCGCCCGCATGACGGCGCGGGGGCTGGTCACGCTGGCGGCGGTGTTGGGCGCGTGGTGGCTGGGGCTGGGACTGCTCGATGGCCTCGCCGCGCTGCGCGGGGGGCTGGACGCGCCCCGGTTCACCGGCCTGCCTGCTCTGTCGCCCGGCGACACCTACGCGGCGGTGGTGTCCGGACGGGCCGCCGATTTTACGGGCGAGCTGATCGGGGGCAGCCTCTACAACGGCGCGTGGTTGCTGGCCCTGTTCTGCCTGGGAGCGGCGGCGGGGCGCACCGGGCTGCTGCTGCGCCCGCATGAGCATCTGCGTCTGCTGCGCGGCCTGACAGTGGGCGGCCTGCTCGTCGGGCTGCCGCTGGGCGCCCTGCTGGCCTGGCTGAACACGCGCGGCGATTACGCCAGCGGCCTGCTGGCCATTCCGGTTCGCATGGGCGGCGGGCTGGCGTCGGCACTGGGTTACGTGGGCGTGCTTGGTCTGCTGACGGTGCGGGGGCGGCTGGGGCCGCTGCGTGCCCTGGCCGCCGGTGGCCGCGTCGCCATGAGCAATTACATTGCCCAGAGCCTGATTATGACCGCCGTGTTCTACCCCTACGCCGGGGCGCAGTTCGGCCAGTGGGGAGCGGCGGCGGCGGTGGGGCTGGCCCTGGGCGTGGGCCTGCTGCAGCTGCCGGTCAGCGCGTGGTGGCTGCGCCGCTTCGGCAGCGGGCCGCTGGAATGGCTGGTGCGGCGGGCGGTGTACTGGAAGTGACCCGTACCTGCCAGTGACTGACATGGGCGTCCACGCCGTGAAGCTTCCCGGTCTCCCCCACCCTGTGGCACAATCGCCCGCATGACGCCCAACACCCCGCCGCTGCGCGTGCTGACGCTGTGCCTGGGCAACATCTGCCGCAGTCCGCTGGCCGAGGCCCTGCTGCGGCGGGAACTGGAAGCCGCCGGGGTGCGGGCCGAGGTGGACAGCGCCGGGACCGGCGACTGGCACGTGGGCCGCCCCGCCGACCCGCGCAGCATCCTGGTGGCCCGCGGCCACGGACTGGAGCTGAACAGCCGCGCCCGCCAGCTGACGGCGCAGGACTTCAGGGACTTCGACGTGATCCTGGCCATGGACGGCCAGAACCTTCAGGACGCCCGCAGACTGGCCCCGCCGGACGCGCGGGCCAGCCTGCACCTGATGCGCGAGTGGGACCCCCAGGCCCCCGGCGCGGACGTGCCGGACCCGTACTACGGCGGCTCCGGCGCAGGAGAAATGGACGGCTTTGAACACGTGTACGCCATGCTGGAGCGCAGCGCTCAGACCCTGGCCCGCGAGCTGCGCGGCCCCTCCACCTGACCCCCACCCGGCCCCGACATCCTGTGGGAAACGGGTGAGAGGCACAGGGTAGACTGCGGAACATGGACAACCGCACGAATCTCGACGATTACCTCGCGGAGCTGGGCATCAGCGAGGCGGACGAGAGCGTCACGCCGCCGCCCGCACCGGACACGCCCGTTTCTGCACCCGCGCTGGACACTGCCGGTGACCCCAGAACGGCGCTGGAGCGTTTTCTGCGTGGCCTGATGGCACGCATCGACCCCGAGCTGAACGTCACCGTCCGCGAAACCGAGGACGCCCTGGAAGCAGAGATCAGCGGGGAGAATGCAGGCCGCCTGGCCGGACGCGACGGGCGCACGCTGGGGGCCATCGAGGTCATCGCCTACACGGTGCTGTCCAAGCACGAGGGCCGCGGGGACATCCGCGTGCGCGTGGACATCGGCGGCTTTCGCAAGCGTCAGGCCGACACCCTGACCAAGCTGGCCGAGCGCCTGGCCATCGGCGTCGCCAAGAGCGGGGAGCCCCACGAGTTGCAGCCCATGCCCGCTGCCGAGCGCCGCGTGATCCACATCGCCCTCAAGGAGCACCCCGACGTGATGAGCGAATCCGTGGGCGAGGGCGCAGCGCGGCGGCTGGTCATCAAGCCCCGGCACGGCTGAGGCATCTGGAACCCGCATACGCCCGGGCCGAAAGATCGGGACCACAGCGCATGACTTGAAAGAGCAGCAGTGTCGACACGGACCCGCCCGAGCATTTGAATGGCTCGGGCGGGTCCGGTTAGTCAGGGTGGGCCCAGGCGGGCGTCCCCTACTCGGCCCCGGTCAGCAGCTGGCCCAGCTTCTCGGTGTCGGCGGCGAAGCCCCGGATGCCCTCGTAGAGCTTCTCGCCCGCCATCGCGTTGCTGGCCAGGCTGTAACGGAACTGCGCCTCGGTGATGCGGTCTTCCTTCTGATGGCCCATCTCAGCGTCCAGCTGAACTTCCAGCTTGCCGTGATCGGCAGCCAGTTCGCCCAGCAGTTGCGGGCTGATGGTCAGGCGGTCACACCCGGCCAGCGCCTCGACCTGCGCGGCGCTGCGGAACGACGCGCCCATGATGATGGTCGGGTAGCCGTGCGCCTTGAAGTGGTGGTAGATCTCGCGTACCGACTGCACGCCGGGGTCCTCGTCGACCGGGTAGTCCTTGGTCCCGGTGGACTTCTTGTACCAGTCGGTGATGCGGCCCACGAAGGGCGAGATCAGGTAAGCCCCGGCCTGGGCGCTGGCCACGGCCTGTTCCTTGTTGAACAGCAGGGTGATGTTGCAGCGGATGCCCTCCTTCTCCAGGATCCGCGCCGCCTCGATGCCTTCCCAGGTGGCGGCCAGCTTGATCAGGATGCGGTCCCTGCCCACGCCGCCCTCCTCGTACAGCGCGATCAGGTGGCGGGCGCGGGACAGCAGGGCCTCCTTATCGAAAGACAGCCGGGCGTCGACCTCGGTGGAGACGTTGCCGGGAACGATCCTGGTCAGCTCGGTGCCGACGCGGACGGTCAGCCTGTCGATCACGTCGTCGACGCTCTCGCCCGCTGCCAGCCAGCCGCGCGCCTCGTCCATCAGCCCGCTGTAGCCTTCCAGCTGCGCGGCCTTGAGAATCAGCGACGGGTTGGTGGTGCAGTCCTGCGGCTGGTACTTCTTGATGGCCTCGATGTCGCCGGTGTCTGCGACGACAACGGTGACGGCCTTGAGCTGTTCGAGCTTGTCAGTGGCAACGGCGGCGTCGGGTGCGGTCTGGGTGGGGTTCATGGTGAGGCCTCCTGCGGCAGTGGACGGATTCAGATGGACAGATTCGGACCTGAGGCGCGGCGTGGGCGGTGGGCACCGGCGCCGCGCAAGTCAGCACCCTTCAATATGGAACCTGCGGCGCCCGGCAGGATGAAGCCGGACGTGGAGCGTCCTTCATTCAGGACCTCCTTCACAGCCCCCACACCAGCGCGATCACCGGTGCCCCCACCGCCACCACGATAATTTCCAGCGGCAGCCCCACCTTCCAGTAGTCGCTGAAGCGGTAGCCGCCCGGCCCCATCACCAGCGTGTTGCTCTGGTGACCGATAGGGGTCAGGAAGGCGCTGCTGGCGGCCAGCGTCACGGCCATTAAAAAGGCGTCGGGGTTGGCCCCTAGCCCCTGCGCGATGGTCACGGCAATGGGGGCGGTGATCAGTGCGGCGGCGGCGTTGTTGATCACGTCCGACAGGGTCATGGTCAGCACCATCACCACGATCAGCACGGCCATAGGCGGCCATTCGGCGGCCACGCCCAGCACGCCCTCGGCGATCAGCTTCGCGCCACCGGTGCTGGACAGCGCCGTACCCACCGGAATCAGCGTGGCCAGCAGCACCAGAATCGGCCACTCGATGCTCTCGTACACGTCGCGCAGGTTGATCAGCCTCAGCAGCAGCATCAGGGTGGCGGCGGCGGTAAAGGCTACGGCGACGGGCAGCAGGTTGAGGGTGGCGGCGATGATGGCCACCAGGAAGATGCCGCCGGTCAGCAGCATCTTGCGGGTCTGACCAGCCGGCACCATGTCCAGCGGGCGCTCGCGCAGCGGCAGGCACCCCAGGGTGTTCAGGGCCTCTTCAATGGAATTGCGCGGCCCGTGCATCAGCAGCACGTCCCCGGCCTTGAAGCGGGCGTTGACCAGCCGCTCGCGCAGGCGCTGGCCCTGGCGCGACACCGCAATCAGGTTGATGTTGAAGCGCTGGCGCAGCCGCAGGCTCACGGCGCTCTGGCCCACGATGGGCGACAGCGCCGTGACCACCACCTCGGCCAGCGTCACGTCGTCGGAGGCCAGCTGCTCGGGGGTGATTTTCTCGTTGCCAACCAGGGTCAGCTGCCCATCCTCCACCAGTTCGGTCAGGCGGGCGGCATTGGCCTCGACGATCAGCACATCTTCCGCCTGCAACACGGTGAACGGCGTGGGAAAGGGCCGCTGCGACTCGCCGCGCACCAGCGACACCACCTGCACGCCCTCCACCTTGCCCAGGTCCATCACGCGCTGCCCGGCCAGGGGGCTGCCCGCCGGCAGCCGAACTTCAGTCATGTAGTCGGCCATGCGGTACAGGTCCGCGCGGTTCTCGCCGGACACCCGCTGCGGCAGCAACCGCCAGCCGACCAGCACCAGATACGTGATGCCCGCCACCGCCACCGCCCCGCCCACCGCCATGAAGCTGAACATGCCGTAGGGCTCGCCCAGCAGCTCGCGGCGCAGGTTGGAGATGATCAGGTTGGGCGGCGTACCGATCAATGTGGTCATGCCGCCCAGCAGCGAGGCGAAGGCCAGCGGCATCAGCAGCGAGCTGGCCGAGCGGCCCGCACGGTTGGCCAGCGTGATCGCCACTGGCAGCATGATCGCCAGGGCGCCGACGTTGTTCATGAACGAGCTGAGCACCGCCACCACGACGCACATCGCCAGAATCTGCGCCGTCATGCCGTTGCCCACCCGGCCCAGGTTGCGCACCAGGATGTTGACCAGCCCGGTTTTCTGCAGCGCCTGACTGATCACCAGCACGGCGGCCACCGTGATCACGGCAGGTTCGGAAAACCCCCGGAACGCCTCGTTGCCCTTGACCACACCGGTCAGGGTCAGGGCCAGCAGCGCCAGCATGCCCACCACGTCGTAGCGCCACTTGCCCCACACGAACAGCACCAGGGCGCCCAGCAGCGTGGCAAAGACCAGCAGCTGCGGGGTGGTCATGGGCGTCGCCAGTCATGGAGAAGAGGGCGCGGACAGAGACGGATTCGGAGCATGAAACCTCGGGTGGGAAGGGAAGACGGAAAGGGAACTAAACGTCCGGACATTCTAGAGGCACAGGAACTGGCCAGGGATCACGTTCGCGCGTGCTAGCGCAGCGTCTTGGCGGGGGGACCTGGGTTTACCTGAAGGGCATGGTCTGAAAATTCGGCAGCATACGTTGAGGGCGCTCATTGACCTACCTTCGCCTTTTTCTATCGAATCAATCGAACAAAAAGCCCCGACATCAATCAATGTGTGTTCACAGATGACTACATGGAGCGCAGAGCGCTCTCTAGGTACGAAGCCCGGAGGCAAAGTACCTGAAAACCTCAGATAAAACGATTTGATTTGCATTATAAAAAAATTCATGTCATACTGCCTCCAGACCTTACAAGTAATTGCCTGCATTTCGTTGCGCTGTTCATATAACTTGAGCTGCGCATTCGGCATGCCCACGCCTTTCCTGACAAGGCGTACGACATGACCCATTGCCGAATGCTTGTAAAGTTGACTAAAAATGGAGGTTGGGACTATGTTTAGATTTACCGCAAGGAAGTTGTTGGAGTTGCCATTGATTCTCGGCGTCTTATCCGTAGGTCTCGCGCAGGCTCAAACGACCATGACTTATGGTAATTTCGCCTATTTCCAAAATCAATATCCTAGTGCAAAGTTTTATTTGACGGCCTTCGGCCAAGTAAAAAATTATAAAGAATTTGCACTCGTCAACGAAGCCAATAATTTCGTGGCTGCGATTCAGAATATTCAGAGTGCTTCTGGAAATACCAGCTGGGCTTTGCTGTCGAAAAGTGGAAAGAACAAGGGCGAAGCCGTTCTCTACGGGGACGAGATTTATCTTGTTAACAAGACTCCGTACTTTGGATACCTAGACACCGCCTTTGCCGTAAAGGATCTCCCCGCCTACCAAGCGGGAGGTTACGGCGCTCCTGGCAAGGCACTGCTTGGGGTATTTACGGTGACGAAGCCTGATCGTGGCGGTAATCCTACCAGCACCTGGAAAATCATACCGGCACCGGGGGTCGCGAAGAAAGACGGCGATATGGTGATGGCCAACGACAATATCCTCCTAGTGAATGTGTACACAGACGCGCTTCGTCCAGACAATGGTGGTTATCTGGACGCGATGGGGTATTTTACAGATGTCCCCGCATTCAGAAGCGGTACGAACAAACGGGACATCACCAACGTTTTTACGACAATGAAGCCCAATCGAGACACAATGTCATCAGTATGGAAGATTACTCCCGGACGATAAGAAATCAATCCATCCCATTTGAAATAGTTCAATAGAATAAAAGCGGAGGCGGCCAAAATATGCCGCCTCCGCTTCGATTAAAGGTTCATTTGAATTTACAAACAGCTGAAAAGACGAAGGTATTCGTCGAACTACAAATTTCGAATGAATAATGTGGAGCCTAAGGGCTTGGACGTGTGGTGCCGAGCATCCCTCCGCTGGGTGGACGTTGCTGGGATTTGGCCAGAACATTGCAACCGCAGTGCCCCGCCTATATGAATTGGGTCGTCACCCTTACTTCTTGCTTGGGTCGCCGTTGCCGGGGTCTCCATCCCGTCCAGAATGTTGATCGGCCTAATTTCACACTGCCTGCGTTCCCCGGCCACCGGGGTCCTTGGCCGGTATGGCAGGCCCACCCGTTGCCATCGGTGATGCCTCGCAGTCACCACTGAACCTGTGCCTTCAGACGCTAGAATGCCACCCTAATGGCAGGTCATAGCAAATGGTCCCAGATCAAGCGCAAGAAAGGCGCCAACGACAAGAAGCGCAGCGCGATGTACAGCAAGCACATCCGCGCGATTGGGGCGGCGGTCCGTTCGGGCGGCAGCGGTGACCCGTCCGGCAACCTGTCCCTCAAGAACGCCATCGCGGCGGCCAAGACCGACACGGTGCCGGTGGACAACATCGAAAATGCCATCAAGCGGGCGCTGGGCGCGGAGGCCGGGGCCGCCGAGTTCAAGGAGGTGACCTACGAGGGCTACGGCCCCGGCGGCACGGCCATCTTCATCGAGGCCCTGACCGACAACGTCAACCGCACCGTCGCCGACATCCGCGCCGTGTTCAACAAGCGCGGCGGCTCGCTGGGCACCAGCGGCAGCGTGGCGTGGCAGTTCGAGAAAAAGGGCGTGCTGCTGCTGCGCGACACTGCCGAGCAGGTGCAGGAACTCGCCATCGAGAACGGCGCAGAGGACATCCAGGAGTCCGAGGAAGGGCTGGAAATCAGCACCGGTCCCGCCGACATGTACGCCGTGCAGGAAGCCCTGAGCAACGCCGGCTACGAGATCGAGAGCGCGGCCCTGACCATGGTGCCCAACGTGCTGGTGGCCGTGGAGGGCGACGACGCGAGAAAGCTGCTGGTCGTCATTGACGCCCTCGAGGAGCTGGACGACGTGCAGAACGTGTATTCCAACGCCGATCTGCCGGAGGAGGAAGAGGAGGAGTAACCGGCCCTCGCCCCTGCACCCCCTTGAACAAGGCATTCAGGAGAAAGCCATGCCCAGCAGAGCCGTGTCGGTCCTGGAGTTCGTGACGGCGGTGCAGGCCAGCGTCGCCCAGGATTTTGAGCGCGAGGGCGGAAATCCCAACGCGCTGGTGGTGCAGCACATCGAGCTGGAACTCAAGACGGTGCTGTCCCGGAAGGCCGGCGGCGGCTTCGAGTGGAAACTGATGACGGCCAAGGGGGAGGCGACAGACACCCAGACCCAGACCCTCTCGCTGTGCTGGGAGCGCAGGCCCACGCCAAAAGACCCGGCACTGGAATCGCTGCCCACCGACCTGCCTTACCAACTGATCACCGGAATGGACGCCCTGCGAATCGGGGCAGCGCAGTGGGCGCATCTGTCAGGCACCCTGCCATTTCACTCGGTGGGCGGGCAACTGGTCTTCGCGGTGGCCGTGGCCGAGGACGGCAGCCTGTACATCGGCCACTTCGGGGGCGGCGCGGGCGAGGGGCGGATGCACACCGTCAAGCTCAAGCTCGCGCCGCTGGCCTGAATATTGGCTTCCGGTTAGAGCTCGCCTCTACAGGACCAGCGCCCGCGCGTTGCCGCCCAGCCGGTCCCACAGCGTGAAGGCTGCGCGGGCGCCGGGGCGAATGACGCCCTCGTCGGCCCAGCCTGCCGCGATGGCAGGCCCGCGCGTGTGCGCCCACAGCACGTCCTCGGCGGTCATGGCCTCATCCGGGGCCAGCCGCCCGCCGCTGTCGTCCACGCGGGTGATCGCGGCAGCGAAGTTGGCGCGGGGATCGGGGGCCGCCACCGGGGCGTCGCTGCCGAAAGCGAGGATGGCCCCCGCTTCCATCAAGGACTTGAAGGCGTAGCTGCCGTCCGCCAGATGCGGCATCAGCTCGCGGATCATGGGTGCGTCGGCCTGGAGGTGAATGGGCTGCACGCTGCACACCATGCCCCGGTGCCGGGGAATATCGGCGGGGCGCAGGTGCTGGGAGTGTTCAATCCGCAGGCGAATGCCCCGGGCGTCGGCGGCGGCCCGCAGGTCGTCATAGACGTTCAGCACCTCCGTATTGGCACGGTCCCCAATGGCGTGCGTGACTGGGGTCAGGCCCAGCGCAATGGCTTGCAGGCCGCGCTCGCGGATCAGGGCGGGCGGGTCCAGGGGAATGCCGGTGCCGGAGCCGTCGGCAAAGCCAGGAGCGTGCAGCCACGCGGTGCGGCTACCCAGGGCGCCGTCCGCAAAGAACTTGACGCCGCCCCACTGGAACAGCCCGCCCCCGCCGGAGCCGAGGCCCAGCTCGCGGGCCTGTTCCAGCCGGTCATGCGGCAGGCAGGCCCAGACCCGCAGCGGCAACTCGCCGCGCCCGGCCAGCGTTTGCAGGGCGCGGGGCGACTCGGGCGACTCGTAGGCCATCGTGTGCGTGCTGACGTACCCGCGCGAGAACAGGTCGTCGGCCCCGCGCCGGGCCGCCGCCAGGTACTCGGCCTCGCTCGGCGCGGGCATCACGGCGGAGACCAGCCCGCTGGCCTGTTCCAGCAGGCAGCCCAGCGGGCGCACGATCTGACCGCCCTCGGGGTCCGGGGTGGCGTCGGTCACGCCAGCGGCGCGCAGGGCGGCGCTGTTCACCCATGTCATGTGGTGGTCGCGCGAGTGCAGCTGCACCGGGTGGTGTGGGCTGACCTCGTCCAGCAGGGCCGCCATGGGGTAGTCGCCCAGGCCCAGTTCGCCCAGCAGAAAGCCGCCGCCGCGAATCCAGGTGCCGGCGGGGGTGTTCATCGCCACCTGCGCGACCCTGGCCTGCACCTCCGAGACGCTGCGCGCGCCGTGCAGATTGATCTCGGACAGGGAGAAGCCGTACATCACCAGATGGGTGTGGGCGTCGCACAGCCCCGGCGTCAGGATCAGGTCACGGTGGTCGAGCTGTTCGGCACGCGGCGCCATCGCCTGCAGGTCGTCCGGCCCACCCACCGCCAGCACGCGCCCGCCCCCCACCAGCACGGCAGTGGCCTGGGGGCGGTGGTCGTCCTGGGTGATCACGGTGGCCTGGATGAGGGTCAGCGGTTCAGTCATGGGTCGCAGACTAATGCACGCGGGGGCAGCGCTCCTGCGGCGCCCAGAGCGCGCGCACCCTGTTGGGGCCGTCATCAACCTTCCTCCGCCCAGTCCTCATCCGTCTGTTAGACTGCGCGATATGCCCCGCATTCTCGTGGTGGATGACGACGCCGCCATCCTCAAACTCGTCAGCGTGATTCTCAGCCGCGCCGGGCATGAGGTGCGGACCAGCAACCATCCGGTTGAGGCCCTGGAACTTCTCAAGGTGTTCACGCCGGATCTGGTGATCAGCGACGTGGTGATGCCGTACATGACCGGCCTGGAATTTCTGGAAAAGCTGCGTGACCACGAGCAGCTCTCGGCCACCCCGTTCATGCTGCTGAGCAGCCATGCCGAACGCGGCGACGTGCGCCGGGGCATGAACCTGGGCGCCGACGACTATCTGCCCAAGCCGTTTACCCCGCAGGACCTGACCACCGCCATCGACGCCCGGCTGCGCCGCGCTGGCCTGACCCTGCAGTCCGAGGGCAGCATGCAGGCCAAGGCGCTAGGCACCGCGCAGGTGGTGTGGCAGGGCGCGTCGGTGTCGTGGGTCAGCCGCAAGGCCCTGGAACTGTTTTTCTTCCTGCTGGAGCACAAGGAGGTCACCAGCTGGGAGGCCGCCGAGGCGCTGTGGCCGGAAAAGGACGAGGCCCGCGCCAGTTCGCTGTTCCACACCACCCTGCACCGCCTGCGCCGCAGCCTGAGCAGCGAGACGGTGGTCAGCGCCAATCGCCGCTACGCCCTGGCCACCGACCTGAACCCTGAATACGACGTGTACCGCTACGAACTTCTGGCGGCACAGGCCGAACACGGCAGCCTGGGCCTGGAAGAGATGCGCGAGCTGACCGGGCAGTACGGCACCTTCCTGCCCGGTGCCGACAGCCCCTGGGTGGACGACGTGCGCGCCCGGCTGGAGCAAAAGCAGCTGAGCGTGCTGAGCCTGGCCGCCCGCGCCGCCACGGATGCGGGCAAGGCCAAGGACGCCGCGCAGTTCCACCAGCGCGCCCTGGCCATTGACCCCATGAGCGAACTGGACTGGCAGGGGCTGGCGCGCGCCCTGGACACCATCGGTGACCCACGCGCCCGGCTGGCTGCCCAGCGTGAGGCGTGGTGGGCCGTGGACCTGGACTGAGGTCCAGCCCACCAGCTTGCCCGTGGTGGGCGGGTCAGCATTTCCAGCCCTCTTCTTTCTGGCACCGGGCTGCGTCACCGCCACAGTCTGATGCCCCCTTCCCCCCCAGCAGGCAGGCACAGCGGTTCCACAATTCGCCGCAAAATCATTAAGCTTTCCAGAACGTCGGTGCTACACTCCGGGCGTGTCCTTTCCCGGCGTGTGGTCTCTCTTGCTGTTGTTGCTGGGCACCGGAACCGTGGGCTACGCGGCCTACGCCGACTCCCCCGGACTGATGGCCGGGGCGGGCCTGCTGCTCACCATCGGGGCGTGGTCCCTGGGTATGGCGTGGCGCTGGGCGGCGCTGCTGGCCTACGTTGCGGCCTTTGTCGCCTCGATGGTGCTGCCCGGCACGCCCCCGACGCTGCAGGAACTGCTGGGCGCGCTGCTGGTGATTGGCGGCCTGGGCTACATCATCCTGCGCGAACAGGCCACCGAGCGGGAACTGGCCTGGCAGCGCAACACTGTGGTGGCGCTGCGCAACGGCAGCGAGCGGCTGGCCGAGGCCCGTGACGATCAGTCGATCATCCGCGCCGGAATCGGAATTCTGAGCACCCTGAAGGTCGCGCCCAACCTGGCCTTCGTGGCCTACCGGCAGGGCACGCCGTACATCCTGGCGGCCAAGGGCGCCTACGAGGCGTTTCTGGAACGGCCCATCCATCCCAGCCACAACGACAGCCGCAGCGTGCAGGCCGACCACTGGGTCGCCGAGGAAGCCCTGGACCTGCTCAAGAAGCCGCAGCGCCGCCACTACCACGTCGCGCCGGTTTACGGGCGGGCCTCCAATCACCTGGGCGTGCTGATCCTGACCCGCGACACCGACGTGGCTTTTGACGAGGAGGAGACCTCGGTGGTGGCCTCCTTTGCGCGGCTGCTGGGCGCACAGCTGGGGCAGATCAGCGCCATCCGTGAACTGCGCGACGCCAACGACCTGACCCTGCGCTCGCTGGGGGCGGCCCTGGAACGCCGCGACGACGCCACTGGCGGCCACACCACGCGGGTGGTCAGCATGAGCCTGCGTCTGGCCCGCCGCCTGGGCTGGGACGAGGAACAGGTAAAGGCGCTGCGCTGGGGCGCGTACCTGCACGATCTGGGCAAACTGGCCATCCCCGACGTGATCCTGCACAAGGCCAGCCCGCTGGATGTCCCCGAACGGCAGGTGATCCAGACCCACACCACCGTCGGTTACGAGATGTTGCAGGACCTGCACTTTCTGCCGGCCGAGACGCTGGATCTGGTGCGTTACCACCACGAGCGCTGGGACGGCACCGGTTATCCCGCCCGATTGCGCGGCCAGAACATCCCCGAGACGGCCCGGCTGTTCTCGATTGTCGACGTGTATGACGCGCTGTCCAATGCCCGCCCGTACAAGCCGGCCTGGCCCCGTGAGAACGCGCTGGCCGAGATCCGCTCGCAGGCCGGGCGTCAGTTCGACCCGCAGTACGTCGACGCCTTTCTGCGCATGATGGCCGAGCAGGAAGACACTGTGCTCCTGAGCTGACCCCCAGGGCTGAATCCCGCCGCCGAGTCCTCAGCGCCGGGTGTCCAGGCCCAGACCTACCCTTCCCCCGCCCCCAGCAGCGACAGCAGCAGCGCCGGCGTGACCCCGCGCCTGCCCAGCGGGGAGTCGGTGCCGCGGGCCAGCAGGGCGACCACCGCGCCGGAGCCCAGGTTGAAGCCCAGCCCCGTACGGGTGCCGCGCGCCAGACCGTCGTGCCAGCGCACCTCACTGCCGGCCCCGGAGACCAGCCAGCCGGGAGCCACGCCGCTCAGGTGGCGGGGCAGGCCAGCGGGCCGCAGCAGCGGCAGGGGCGGCGCACCCAGCCGGGACTGGCCGAAGGCCAGCAGGTCTGCCGCCGTGCCGAACAGCCCGCCCGCCCCGGCCAGCGGCCCGAAGCCGGTCACGCCCCCGCCGCCCAGCACGCCGGCGGGCCGCACCACCGCGCTCGCCGGAGCGAGCGACACGTCCAGGCCCAGCGGGCCAGTGACCCAGGAGGCCAGCGCCCGCCCGTAGCCTGCAGCGCTGGCCTCCTCGCCCGCCGCATACGCCAGCGCCAGCGCCAGCAGCCCCGTTCCCAGATTGGAATACGCAAACCGGGGGGCGCGCGAAGGAGGTGCCCCACCCCACCCGGACCAGCGCCCGGCGCTGGCGATCACGTCCGGGGCATTCATGCCGCCGTAGGGATCGTGGAAGCGCGTGAAGACCGTGACCGCCGCCCGCGCCGGGTGCATCGGCAGGCCCGCCGTGTGGGTGGACAGGGCCAGCGGGGTCAGGTGGGCGGGCAGGCGACGGAACGGGCCGCCCAGGCCCGGCAGCGGGGCGTGCCACTCCAGCCGCCCCGCCGCGACCAGCGCCCCGGCCAGCGCCGCCGTGAAAGGCTTGGTCACGCTGGCAAGTTCGAAGACGCCGCCAGCGTCCACGCCGCCCAGGGACAGCGCGGCGTGCTGGCCTGCCCGCCACACCGCCAGCACGCCGCCTCGCCGGAAGACCACACGGGTCAGGCCCAGCAGCGGGCCGGCGTCTGCCCCCAGCACCGCCGAGACGCGGGCCAGCGCCAGTTTCACGGGGTCACGGCGGAACATGGGCGCAGGCTAGCGCCCACCCGCGCCCTCCACTGTTACCCTCTAGCCATGCACTCCCAAGAACAGGCCCGGCCGCCACAGGCCCCGCGCGAACAGGTCCGCCACGACCTCCACGGCGAGCAGCGCCACGACGACTATCACTGGCTCAAGACGCGCGGCAAGGCCGACGCCAGGGTGCTGGGCCACCTGGAGGCCGAGAACGCCTATCTGGACGCGGTGATGTCGCCGCTGCGAGACACGCAGGCGACGATCTACCAGGAACTGCTGTCGCACGTGCAGGAGGACGACGAGCAGCCGCCCGTGCAGGACGGCGACTGGCTGTACTTCACGCGCACGCTGGAGGGCCGGGCGCACCCGGTCTTTCTGCGCCGCCCACTGGCCGGAGGCGACGAGCAGACCCTGCTGGACCTGAACGCCCTCAAGGAGCGCGAGGGCCTGGACAACGTGTGGGTCCACCTGGCCCGCCCCAGTCCGGACGGGCGCTACTGGGCCTACCTGATGGACCGGACCGGGCAGGAGGTCTGGGACCTGCGCGTGCTGGACACGCAAACCGGCGAACTGGCCGAAACCGCCCTGACCGGCCTCAGCGGCTGGACGCTGGCGTGGCACGCGGACAGCGCCGCCCTGCTCTATGCCACCGAGGACGACACCCAGCGCCCCGATAAAATCTGGCGGCACACGCTGGGCCAGCCACAAGACGCCGACGAACTGCTGTTTCACGAGGCGGATCCCATCTTCCGCGTGGGCGCATCCCGCTCGGAGAATGGGCACACGCTGCTGATCGTCAGCGAGGCCAACATGGCGCAGGAGTGGCGGGCGCTGGACGCCCACGACCCCACGGCCACGCCGCGGCTGGTCCTGCCACGCCAGCGGGGCACCGAGGTCATGCTGGCCGACGGCGGCGATCACTGGCTGGCGCTGACCAACGCGGGCGGCGCGGAGGAGTTCAAGCTGGTGAGCCTGCCCCAGCAGGGGGAGATCAATCTCCCGAACGCTGCCGAGGTGCTGCCCTACACCTCCGAGCGTTATCTGACCGGGATGCACCTGTTCAGAAACCATCTGCTGCTCTCCGGGCGTGAGGACGGCTTCACGCGGCTGTGGGTGCTGCCGCGCACCGCAGACGGGTACGGCCCGGCCCGCCGGGTGGAGTTCCCGGAAGCCAGCTACACCGTCCACATCGGCAGCAACCGGGTGTACGACACCGACACGGCGCGCATCCTCTACACCAGCCTGACCCGGCCCACCGAACATCTGGACCTGCATCTGAACACGCTGGCCACCGCGCTGGTCAAGGCCACGCCCGTGCCCAACTACGACGCCAGCCTGTACGTCTCCGAGAGGGTCTGGGCCACCGCGCCCGACGGCGAACAGGTTCCGGTGAGCGTGGTCCGCCGCCGCGACACCGCCCTGCCCGCGCCGACGCTGCTGTACGGCTACGGCAGCTACGGCATCCCCGTCGACCCGGGGTTTTCCATGGCCCGGCTGCCGCTGCTGGACCGGGGCTGGGTGTGGGCCACCGCGCACATCCGGGGCGGCTCGGAGCGCGGGCGGCGCTGGTACGACGCGGGCCGCCTGAGCCACAAGATGAATACCTTTACCGACTTCGTGGCGGCAGGTGAACACCTGCGAGAAGCGGGCATGGCCACCGATCTGGTGGCGATGGGCCGCAGCGCGGGCGGCCTGCTGATGGGCGGGGTGGTCAACCTGCGCCCGGACCTGTGGAAGGCGGCCTTTGTGGGCGTACCGTTCGTGGACGTCCTGAGCACCATGCTGGACGCCAGCATTCCGCTGACCACAGGGGAGTACGACGAGTGGGGCAATCCCAACGACGCGGCAGCCTACGCCACCATGCGCGCCTACAGCCCCTATGACAACCTGAAGGCGGGCTTGTACCCGCACCTGTTCGTGTCCACCGGCCTGAACGATCCGCGCGTGGCGTACTGGGAACCGGCCAAGTACGTGGCCCGCCTGCGAACCCTGCGCGAGCCGGGCAGCGGCACGCTGGTGCTAAAAACCAACATGGGCGCGGGCCACGGCGGCAGCAGCGGCCGCTACGACGCCCTGAACGAGGCGGCGGAGGAATACGCCTTCGCGCTGGCGGCGGTCAACGGGGCACTGCAGCGCGAATGAATTCCGGACTGGGGCGGCAGCAGACCGGACACAACGCGGTGTCGTCAGCGAACAGGGCGTTCGGCCGCCCTGCCCCTAACGCGGGGCTGGGGCCAGATCGCGCAGCGCCCAGCGCAGGCCCCAGGCGGTGACAAATCCGGTGGCGGCCAGCAGCAGCCACGGCAGGGCGGGAAAGCCCAGTTGCGCCCCGGTGTCCACCAGCCAGCCGCCTAGCACGCTGCCCACCGCCCCGCCCACGCCCAGACTGATGGCACTGAACCCGAAGTAGCTGCCCACCTGCTCGGCGGGCGCAAAGCGGGCCGTCAGGGTCTGCTGGGTGGGGTACACCAGCATGGTGCCCAGGCTGTACAGCGCCACGCACAGCAGCAGTGCGCCGAAGCTGGAGGCCAGTGCCATCAGCCCCAGCGCCAGCCCCACCGTGCCCACCGCCAGCGTCAGCACCGTGCGGACGCGCAGGTGACGCTCGGCCAGACGCAGCAGCGGGTATTGCAGCGCCACCGCCAGCCCCGCTGACACCGCGTACAGCGGCCCCGTCGCCTGCGGCCCCGCCAGCGCAATGGCCTTGAGGGTCACCGCCACATTGATCTGCGTGCTGAGCAAAAAGTACCCGATCAGCACCAGCGTGAAGCGGCGAAACGGCACGTTGGCGGCGGCGGCGCGCAACCCGGCCATGCCGCTGCCGCGTGGGCGCTGTGGCGGGCGCACATGCGGCAGGGTCAGGCCCATCAGCAGGGCAGCCAGCAGGTACACGGACGCCGAGGCCAGCGCCGCCACCTGAAATCCCAGCCCCAGCAGCGCCGCGCCGATCAGCGGGCCGGTCACCATGCCCAGGTTGCCCGAGATGCTGGTCAGGCTGAACAGCCGCGAGCGGTGGGCCGGGTGCGTCACCGCGGTGATCGCCGCGTTCTTGGGCGCGTCGAACAGCCCGCCGCCGATTCCCGCCAGCAGCGCGGAGGCCAGCAGCACCGGCAGCGTGCCGCTGAAGGCCATCCACGCGAAGCCCAGCGAGCGCAGCACGCACCCCGCCAGAATCAGCGGCTTCGGCCCCACCCGGTCGGCCCACGCCCCGCCCAGCACGGTCAGGCCCTGCTGCGTCAGCTGCCGCAGGCCCAGCACCAGCCCCACGCTGGCCGCCGCCCAGCCCAGCCCGCCGGACTGGGGCGATCCGGCAAAATGCACCGTGACCAGTGGAATCACGGCGAAGAACCCGCCCCACATTAAAAAATTGGAGATGATCAGGCCCAGCTGTGCTCCCGACAGACGCAGGGGTGGAGGCTGGACAGGGATAGGCGTGGGGGGCACTGCGACCGTCACGCGGACCGCCTCTGCGGCAGCGGCGCGGTGGGCAGGCCGTTCAGATTGAGCCCTCGAAGCGGTCCCGGTACACCACGTAGGCCAGCCCCAGCGTGGCCAGCGTGCTGACCAGACTGCTCAGCCCGTAGCTGATCAGCGGCAGCGTGATGCCGGTCAGCGGCAGCACCCCCAGCGCCGCGCCGATGTTCTCCAGCGCCTGAAAGCCCACCTGTCCCAGCACGCCCGCGAACAGGATCTGGTCCTGCAGGCGCGGCGAGCCCGCCGCCATGCCCGCCAGCCCCCAGAACAGCAGCCCGTACAGCAGCAGCACGGCCAGCCCGCCCACCAGACCCTGTTCCTCGGCCCAGGTGCTGAAGGCAAAATCGGTGTGGGCTTCCGGCAGGAAACCGTTGTGTGACTGGCTGCCCGCCTTGTACCCCTTGCCCTGGACGCCGCCCGAGCCCACCGCAATGGTGCTCTGGATGACCTGATAGCCCGCTCCGCGCGGGTCCTGGTAGGGATCGAGAAAGATGGTCAGCCGCTTTTGCTGGTACGGCTCCAGGCGCGGGTACAGCAGCGTGGGCACGGCGGCGCCCACCAGGATCACGGCCAGCAGCGCGTGCCACCACGGAATGCGGGCGGCCAGCAGCATGATCCCGAAAATGACGCTCAGCACCAGCGCCCCCCCGATGTCCGACACGGCCACCAGCCCCACAGCCGGCAGAAACACCGCCAGGGCCCACAGGTACGTCTTCAGGCCCCGGTACCCGGCCCGCAGCGCCACCGCCAGCATCAGAATCAACGCAAACTTCAGAACTTCCAGCGGCTGGAACTGCAGCGGGCCGATCTCGATCCAGTTGCGCTGCCCGTTGACCTCGCGCCCGATCACGAAGGTGCTGGCCTGCAAAAGTAGCGCGGCCCCGTAGATCCACGGCGCGAATTTATAAACGCGGTCCCGGCCAGCCCACCACAGCAGCGCCAGCGGCACGGCGGCCAGGGCCACACCGATCAACTGCTTGGTGAAGATGCCCGGCGCGGCGCGCGGCGACAACGCGGCGGTGCTGACCGTCATCAGGCCCACCAGCAGCAGCGCCAGGGTCACCAGCGGAAAACGCAGATCGTATTTAAAGGCTTCCCTCACGCCCACAGGCTACGGTACCGGCGGCCAGGGAGGATGGGAACGCAGCCGGAACCGGGACACACCCGGAACGTGCCGTTGAACCTTTTGGATGGCCGCGCCGTAAACCGGGAGAAGCCCTCACCCTTCGCCCATGGCCGCCGCGCCCTTTCCCCCAGGAGAACCCCCATGCGTTACCTGTTTATGCTGCCCGCCCTGCTGCTCGCCAGCGCCGTTGCTGCCCCAGTCAAGTACGCCGTGACCGACCTGGACAACGTGAACGTGATGACCGCCGAGAACGAGACCGACATCGAGAACTTCACGGCCATCACCAACAAAATCAGCGGCACCGTCACGTTTGACGCAGTCGCCAAAACGGGCAGCGCCGATCTGACGGTGGACGGCGCCTCAATCAAAACTGGCGTGCCGGCGCGCGACGGCCACATGGTCAGCAAGGACTGGTTCAATTTCGCCGCTAATCCAGTCATCCGCTTCAAGACGACGCAGGTCACCTGGGTCAGCGGCGACGACTACAAGGTCAGCGGCACCCTGACCATGAACGGTGTCACCAAACCAGTCAGCACCACCGCCCGCGTCAAGCTGACGCCGGCCAACGACGTGACCAAAAGCATGAAAATCCCTGGTGACGCGCTGGCCGTCTCGGTGAAGATGAGCGTGCTGCTCAGCGACTTCGGCGTGCAGCACGCGGCGATCAAGGCTGGGCGCGTTGGCAACACCCTGCCCATCAGCCTCAAGTTCATTGCCTCCAGGTAGGCACGGCGTGTCTGAGAAAAGCCGCCTGAACGCAGGGGCCGTCCTGAAAAGCCTGGCGGCCCTGTGCGCCGTTCTGGCCGCTGTGGCGCTGGTGGCCGGACTGTGGCTGGGCATGCAGGCTCAGCCGGTGCAACTGCTGCGCCCGGCCCCGGCCGCGCAGGCCGATCTGTTCGGCGGCGAGGCAGCGGCGGGCGAGCCAAGCGGCACCCGCATCGGCAGTCCACAGGCCCTGATCATTCGCAATCCGTCGGTCTTCCTGCCCGAGACCGGTGAGGATGGTCTGCGCTACGTGGACGAGCAGCGGCTGACCGAGCTGGGCCTGTACCCCCTGCAACTCAAGACCGTGCGGCTGCTGAGCACCCTGGCGGCGCTGGGTTTCCTGGCCCTTGCATTGGCCCTGTGGCTGGGTGGACGCTGGACCCGCCGGGGCGTCCGGCACGCTGCCAGGTAGGGCGAGCGTGACGCACCGGGGCAGAATGGGAGCTTGAACTTCAAGAACAGCAGGGAGGCCCGGATTTCCGGTCTGGTGTTCAGCGCCGGCCTGGGCCTGCTGCTGGGCGCGGCCACCGCACTGGGGCCGGCGCTGGGGGCGTGTTGGGGCCGGGGCCTGCCGGACAAACAGCAGCCACAGGAGAAACCCGCGCCGCCAGCCTGAAGGGGGCGGGCGGCGCGGGGCCAGACCGGGATCAGGCGCTCAGGGCTTGGGACGGCCCGGCGCGTTCTCGTCAATGGGAATGTTGGCCAGCAGCACCACCATGTCACCGCGCTGCTCAATCTCGATGCTGCTCTGGCCGGTGGGGAAGTAGCGGCGCACCACCTCCAGCAGATCGTTTCTCAGGGCCTCAACCTTGCCCGGCGGAATCTGGGCGCGGTCATAGGCCAGCACCAGTTCCAGGCGGTCTTTCAGGGTCTCCTTGGTGCGTCCGCGCTTGAGCCAGGAAAACACGTCACGCCCCCCCGAACAGTCGTCGCAGGGCGGCCATGAAACCACCTTCCACATCAGGCTTGGGATACGGCACGTCTTCACCTCTCAGGCGGCGGGCCGTGGCTGTAAAGGCCTCGCCCGCACGGGTCTTGCCCAGCACGGCAGGTTCGCCGATGTTGGTGGACACGATGATGCCCTCATCTTCCGGAATCACGCCGATCGGCTTGACCCCCAGGATGTCCAGAATGTCGGCCTCGGACAGCATGTTGCCGCTGGCCACCATCTTGGGGCGCAGGCGGTTGATGACCAGCCGGATCTCGTTGATCTGCTGCGCTTCAAGCAGCCCGATGATGCGGTCGGCGTCGCGCACGCTGGAGACTTCGGGGTTGACAACCACCAGCGCGCCGGTGGCCGGGGCCGCCGCCGTCCGGAACCCCGACTCGATCCCGGCAGGCGAGTCGATCAGCACGCGGTCAAAGCCCTCGTTCTCGATCAGGCCGCGCACGACTTCCTTGAAGACCTCGGGGTCCAACGCGTCCTTGTCGCGGGTCTGGCTGGCGGGCAGCAGGTGCAGGTTCTCGATGCGCTTGTCGCGGATCAGCGCCTGACTCATGCGGCACTTGCCCTCCAGCACGTCAATCAGGTCAAACACCACCCGTGATTCCAGACCCATCACCACGTCCAGGTTTCGCAGGCCCACGTCCACATCGATCACCACGACCTTCTCGCCCAGCCGGGCGAGCGCCGCCCCGATGTTCGCGGTGGACGTGGTTTTTCCCACGCCACCCTTGCCTGACGTGACCACAATTGCCTTGGCATCCATTGTCCGGCAGTGTAGCGCCTGCGACGCCGGGGCGTGGGCGCAAGGTCCGGCAGCCGTGTGGGCGCGTGTCCGCGCCGGATCCGCCCGAATCTGGTCGACGACACGCCCGTCCCCTCAGGCCCCAGGCCCCGCTACCATACCGGCCATATGCCTCCCCTTCCTTCTCCCCAGGTGATTGCGGTCGGTGGCGCCAACATGGACCTCAAGGTGCAGACGCTGGCCCCCGCCGTGCCCGGCACCAGCAATCCGGGGCGGGCCGCGCAGACCCCCGGCGGCGTGGCCCGCAACGTGGCCGAGAACCTGGCCCGCCTGGGCGTGCGCGTGGCCCTGCTCTCGGCGGTGGGCACGGACCCACTGGGTGACACCCTGCTGCGGCTGGCGACAGAGGCGGGCGTGGACGTGGCGCCCACCCTGCGCGTGCCCGAGGCCGTCACGGGAACCTACACGGCGGTGCTGGACCGCGGCGGCGAGCTGCTGATCGCGGTGGCGGCGATGGAGATCATGCATGCCCTGACCCCGGCGGCGGTGGCCGGACAGGAGGCCCTGCTGCGCGGCGCGGCCTTTGTCGTGGTGGACGGTAACCTGCCTCTCCACACGCTGGAGGCCCTGCTGCGGCTGGGCGCCGAGGCTGGCCCCAGGATCGTCTTCGAGCCGGTCAGCGTGCCCAAGGCGGCGCGGCTGCGGTCCGCTCTGGACGGCGGGGCCGCGCCGTGGGCCGTGACGCCCAACCTCGGCGAACTCGCGGCGCTGGTGGGGGCAGAGGTGGCCGACAATACTCTGGCCATCCGTGAGGCGGCGCTGATCCTGCACGGGCGCGGCGTGAACGCCGTGTGGGTGCGGCGCGGCGTGCGCGGCAGCCTGCTGTCGGTGGCGGATGGGTGGCATGAACTGCCTGCCCTGAAGGCCGAGGTGGTAGACGTGACCGGAGCTGGAGACGCCATGCTGGCCGCGTTTCTGGCGGCGCTGCTGGCCGGGGAAACGCTGCCGGACGCGGCGCGTGAGGCCCACGCGGCGGCGGCCCTGACCGTGGAAAGCGCGCAGACGGTGGTGCCGGGCCTGACACGGGCGGCGGTGCAGGAAAGGCTGTTTACCGGACTGACGTACCCTGTGGCCTATGAGCCGCCACCCGATCCGTCCTGAAGTCGCCGCCCTGATGGACCTGACGCCCGAGGTGGCCGCCGCGCTGGAAGCGGGCCGGCCCGTGGTGGCCCTGGAAAGCACCATCATCAGTCACGGCATGCCGTACCCGCAGAACGTGGAGATGGCGCGCGGCGTGGAGGCCATTGTGCGCGAGAACGGTGCGACGCCCGCCACCATCGCCGTCCTGGGCGGACGCCTGAAAGTGGGCCTGAGCCCCGACGAACTGGAACTTCTGGCGACGGACAAAAACGTGCAGAAGATCAGCACCCGCGATCTGCCGGTGACGGTGGCGCTGGGAGGGCACGGCGCCACCACCGTGGCCTCCACCATGCGCATCGCGTCGCTGGCGGGCATCCGCGTGTTCGCCACAGGCGGCACCGGCGGCGTGCACCGGGGCGCGGGCCAGACCATGGACATCAGCGCGGACCTGCTGGAACTGGCCCGCACGGAGGTCTGCGTGGTCAGCGCGGGCGTCAAGAGCATCCTCGACATCGGCCTGACACTGGAAGTTCTGGAGACCCAGGGCGTGCCCGCCATCACGCTGGGCGCGGATGAATTCCCTGCCTTCTACTCTCGCCGTAGCGGCTTCGTCTCGCCCCTGAGCGTGCAGAACGAGGCCGAGGCCGCCCGCGTGCTACACGCCAAGTGGACGCTGGGCCTGGGCGGCGGCGTGATGCTCGCCAACCCCATTCCCGAAGACGCCGAGATTCCCGCCGGGGAGATGGCCGGCCAGATTGAACAGGCTCTGGCAGACATGAACGCGTTAGGCCTGACCGGTAAGGACACCACGCCGTATCTGCTGGGCCGCATCGTGGAAATCACGGGCGGGCGCAGTCTGGAGACCAACATTGCCCTGGTGCGCCACAACGCGGCGGTGGCCGCACGGGTGGCCGTGGAGTACGCCCGGCTGTAGGGGCCAGCGGGCGCAGGCGCCGCAGGCTCCAGAAAGACCCGGCGGCCACGCTTCCCGGCGTTTGTCGCCGCAGAAGGTGCCCACCGGGAACCTGGCCGCCAGGACCAGCGCCGCGCCTACATGTCCATGCGCGTTTTCAGGAAGTTGGTCATGACCGCCCCGCGCTTGTAGAACGGGTTGTCCATGATCTTGACGTACAGCGGAATGGTGGTCTTCGGCCCCTGAATCACGGTCTCTTCCAGGGCGCGTTTCATGCGCGCAATCGCCTCATCACGGGTGTCGTGCCACACGATCAGCTTGCCGATCAGGCTGTCGTAGTGCGGCGGGATCACGTAGCCGGTGTAGCAGTGGCTGTCCACGCGCACACCAGGGCCGCCTGCGAAATGCACGTCGTTGATCTTGCCGGCTGCCGGGCGGAAATCCTTGGAGGGATCTTCCGCATTCAGACGGCACTCGATGGCGTGGCCGCGCAGCACCACGTCCTCCTGCTGCAGGTTCAGGCCGTGGCCGGAGGCAATTTCCAGCTGCATGCGCACCAGATCCAGGCCGCTGATCATTTCACTGACGCAGTGTTCCACCTGAATGCGGGTGTTCATCTCCATGAAGTAATAGTTGCCGTCGCGGTCCACGATGAACTCCAGCGTGCCGGCCCCGGCGTAGTTGACGTGCTGCGCGAGACGCACGCCCGCCGCCAGGATCTCCTGCCGCAGGCTGTCGGGCAGGGTGCTGGGCGCCTCCTCTATCAGTTTCTGGTTGCGCCGCTGGATGCTGCAGTCGCGCTCGCCGATGTGGATGACATGGCCGTTGCCGTCTCCCATCACCTGCACCTCGACGTGCCGGAACTCCTCCAGGAATTTCTCCATGATCAGGGCCGGATCGCTGAAGTACAGCCGCGCCTCTTCCTGGGCCTGCGCGAAACCCTTCTTCAGCTCATCCTGGGTGCGGATGACCTTCTGGCCGCGTCCACCGCCGCCCGCACTGGCCTTGAGCAGCACCGGGTAGCCGATCTGCTTGGCAGCCAGGACAGCGGCGTCCAGGTCCGCCAGAACGCCGGTGCCGGGAACGACCGGCACGTTGGAGTCGGCGGCGATCTCGCGCCCGCCGGCCTTGGAGCCCAGCGCCCGCATGCTCTCGGGGGTGGGCCCGATAAAGACCAGCCCGTGCTCACGGCACATCTCGGCAAAATCGGGGTTCTCGGCCATGAAGCCGTAGCCGGGGTGAATGGCCTCTGCGCCGGTCATCAGGGCCGCCTGGAGAATGTTGGGAATGTTCAGGTACGACGCGTTGCTGGCCGGCGGCCCCACGCACACGGATTCGTCGGCCAGCAGCACCGGCAGGCTGTTCTCGTCGGCAGTGGAGTACACCACTACCGTCTTGACGCCCAGCTCACGCGCCGTGCGGATAACGCGCAGGGCAATCTCGCCCCGGTTGGCGATCAGGATTTTCTTGAACATAACCCGCCCTTACTCGATGAGGAACAGCGTCTGGCCGTATTCCACCGGCTCGGCGTTCTTGACCAGAATCTCGCGCACCACGCCACCCGTCTCGGCCTCGATCTCGTTCATCAACTTCATGGCCTCGATGATGCACAGCACCTGTCCGGCAGTCACGCTGTCGCCCACCTTGACGTAGGGCGCGGCGTCCGGGCTGCTGCTGGCGTAGAAGGTACCCACGATGGGCGCCTTGACCGGCGCACCCTTGCTGACGCTGGGCGCGGGCGGGGCACTCCCGGCAGGCTCGGCGGCGGCCGGAGCGGAGACGGCAGGCGCTGCCGGGGCAGGCGGGCTGTCGTGTGCTGCCTCAAAGGCAGGGGGCCGGGCGGCGGCAGGGGCGCCGGGCGCCTGCACGGGTGCGGGGCCGCCGCCGGCCTGCGGGCCGCGCTTGAGATCAAGAGAAAAGCTGCCAGTCTGGAGACTGAATTCGCGGACATCGGCGGCTTTCAGGGCATCGAGCATCTGTTTCAGGTCTTCCGGGTTCATGGCCCCTCCTCGTGGTGGTGACAGGTGGTGGTAACGGTTGGATCGGTTGAAACGGGGTGCGCCTGTCTATCATGACGGGTCAGCGGTGGGGCACGGAACCGCCCGCCACCTAACGCCCGTTTGGCTGCCTGCCGAGTCTAACCGCTTTGGTCTCGCGGCGCACGGTTCCCTGTTCCCGGTATTCTGCGCCGCCGGGGCGGGGATCACTCAGCGGCCCTCGGCCTCGCGCACGATCTCCTGCACGCGCTCGCGCACCGTGCGTTCCTCGCGCAGGTAGCGCCCGGCGCTCATCTGCACGCCGATGGCCGCCACCAGGGTATCCGCGTAGTGGTACGGCACGCCCAGGGTGCACTGCTCCGGAATCCATTCCTCGATGCTGTAGGCGTAGCCCAGCCGCTGCACCCGCGCAACCTCGGTGCGCCACTCGTCGGGCGTGGTGATGCTGCTCTGGGTGCAGGCTGCAAAATGCTTGGGGGCAATGTCGGCGTGGGCATACAGAATCTTGCCGCTGGCCGTGGCGGTGGCCGGCAGGTAGATGTCCAGCGGCAGGTCAATGTCGGCGTCCGGGTGGCGCTCGCGGATGGCGGCCACCACCTCCTCGCCTTCCAGGATGCACAGGAACGCCACGCAGCGCACCTCCAGCGCCAGCCGGGTAATCAGGGCGCGGGCGTCGGGAAACCACGGCAGCGAGGCCGTGAGCTGCGCGCCCATCTCGGCCAGATGCCACGACAGGCGGTACTTGCCCACAGGCGTTCGGCGCAGGAATCCCGCTCCCGTCAGGCCCGCCAGGTACGCGTGGGCCGTGGCACGCGGCACGCCCAGATGGGCCGCCAGCGCACGCACGCCCCACTCGGGCTGCTCGGCGCTGAAGGCCGAAAGAATGTTCGCCGCTTTTTGGAGGGACAGCACCCGTCCAGCTTACGCGGACATCAGGGGAAATGTAAATGTATATGCGGCTTCATTGCGGGTTGAGCCAGAGGTCAGTTTTGGGCAACTGATTTCGCCCCGTCCCCGGCGACGCCCGAGTTCAGGTACGCCAGCATCAGTGCCGCCGTGTCGCGCAGGGCGTCGGTGTGCATGCGCTCGTAGGCGTGGCTGGCGTCCACGCCGGGGCCGATCAGGGCCACCGGGTAGTCCCCGCCGGCCCGCCACGCCGCCGTGCCGTCCGAGGCGTAGAACGGGTACAGGTCCACACGCAGGTCGAGGCCCGCCGCCTGCGCCGCCGCCCGCAGCCGGTTGCCCAGCGCGTGATCGTAGGGGCCGCCGCTGTCGGCCACGCACAGGGTCACGCAGTGTTCGCTGCTGGTCTGGCCCTCGCCCACCGCCGCCATATCCACGGCGATCAGTTCGTCGGTGTGCGGCGGAATACCGGTGGCCGCGCCGTGGCCCACCTCCTCGTAGGTGGTGACGTGAAAGGCCACTGTTTTCGCAGACGGATTTTTGACGAGTTCACGGGTCACGGCCAGGAAGATCGCCACCGCCGCCTTGTTGTCCAGATGACGCGACTTGATGTATCCGGCGGCGGTCACGCGGGGCCGCGCGTCGAGGCTGACGAAGTCACCCACGCCGATGCCCAGGCTGCGGGTCTCGGCGGCGCTGGCCGCCCGCTCATCGAGGCGCACCTCCATCACGGCGGCCTCGCGCTTCAGCTCGCGCAGGGCCGCGCCGTGGACATGGGTGCTCTGGCGGATGTTGACCACGGTCCCCGTAATCACGCGCCCACTCTGGGTGTGAACCTGCACGTCCTCGCCCTCCACGGTGGTCCATTCGTAGCCGCCCAGCATGGACAGCAGCAGACGGCCATTGGGCTTGATGCCCTTGACCATCGCGCCCAGGGTGTCGGTGTGGCCGCTGAAGGTGACGTGGCCCTTACCATTGCCGGGCACCTCCCAGGTCAGGGCGCCCTTGCGGGTGCGCTGCGGCGTGATGCCCAGCGCCTCTACTTCTTTCCGGATCAGCGCGATAGCGGCGTCGGTGAAGCCGGTGGGGCTGGGGGTGTCCAACAGGCGCACGAGGATATCCAGGGTGTAGTCCAGATCGAAGGCCGGGGTGGCAGCAGTCATGGCCTCCACTATGGCGGATTCCCCCCCGCTGTCTCCAGCACAGGAACGCGCCACCTTCCGTTTTGGCGCGCAGTGATACGCTCAGGGGCGATATGGATTCTTATGACGTGTTGGTCATCGGCGGCGGCCCGGCGGGGTATGTGGCGGCCATTCGTGCGGCGCAGCTGGGCTTCAAGACCGCCTGCGTGGACGACTTCACGCGGGACGGCAAGCCCAGCCTGGGCGGCACCTGCCTGAACGTGGGCTGCATTCCCAGCAAGGCGCTGCTGGACTCCTCCGAGAAGTTCGAGATGATCGCGCACGACGTGGCCGATCACGGCATCACGGTGGACGGCCTGAAGATGGATCTGGGCAGGATGCTGTCGCGCAAGACCGGCGTGGTGGACAAACTGACCGGCGGCATCGCCTACCTGTTCAAGAAGAACAAGATCACCTCCATTTCGGGTCTGGGCAAGCTAGTGCGGCAGGACGGCGAGGAATGGATCGTGGACGCTGCCGGAACCGAGGTGAAGGCCAGGAACGTAATTGTGGCGACGGGCAGCAGCCCCCGCGAACTGCCGCTGGTCCCCTTCGGCGGGCACGTGGTGGAGAACAGCGGCGCGCTGAACTTCACGGAAGTGCCGGGGAAGCTGGGCGTGATCGGCGCGGGCGTGATCGGCGTGGAGCTGGGCAGCGTGTGGCGTCGCCTGGGCGCGGACGTGACCATTCTGGAGGCCCTGCCCGGTTTCCTGCTGGCTGCCGACGACGCCATTGCCAAGGAATCCCTTAAGCAGTTCAAGAAGCAGGGGCTGGACTTTCACTTCGGCGTCAGCATCACCAAAGTGGAACAGGGTGACGCGGGCGTGACCGTCACCTACACCGAGAAGGAACAGGAAGTCACGGCGCAGTTCGACAAGCTGATCGTCAGCATCGGGCGCGTGCCGCACACGGCGGGCCTGGGCGCCGACGCCGTGGGCCTCGCACTGGACGAGCGTGGCTACGTCAAGGTGGATTCTCATTACCGCACCAACCTGAAGGGCATCTACGCCATCGGCGACGTGATCGGCGGCGCGATGCTGGCTCACAAGGCGGAAGAGGAAGGCGTGGCGCTGGCCGAGCAACTGGCCGGACAGGCCGGGCACGTCAACTACGACGTGATTCCCTGGGTGATCTACACCAGCCCCGAGATCGCCTGGGCGGGCCTGACCGAGAAAGCCGCCAAGGACGCGGGCCACAAGGTCAAGACCGGACAGTTTCCCTTCAGCGCCAACGGGCGCGCGCTGGGCCACGGCGACCCGCGCGGCTTCGTGAAGGTGGTGGCCGACGCCGACACCGACAAGCTGCTGGGCGTCCACATGGTGGGTCCCAACGTGTCGGAACTGATCGGCGAGACGGTGGCGATCATGGAATTCGGCGGCTCCTCTGAGGACCTGGCCCGCACCATCCACGCCCACCCCACCCTGAGCGAGGTGGTCAAGGAAGCGGCACTGGCCGCCGACAAGCGCGCCCTGCACATGTAACTTGGGCGAAGCTTGAGGAGAGGGGGGGACAGGCTGCGCGGCCTGTTCCCCCTTGTCTATGATGCGGCCATGACCCAGAACCTGACCTCTCCCCTGCCGCTGGAATCCAGGCTGGTCGAGCGCGTGTGGGGCGGCACCCGGCTGATCCCCGAAGGCAGCGATGATGGCCGCAAGATCGGCGAAGCGTGGGTGGTGGGCGAGGACAACCGCGTGGCGGGTGGCCCCCACGCCGGGCAGACGCTGGCCGAACTTTCGAACCGGTTTCCGGCAGCGTTGCTCGGCAGCCGCGCCACTTCTCCCCGCTTCCCGCTGCTGATCAAGCTGCTGGACTGCGCCGAATGGCTGAGCGTGCAGGTTCACCCGGACGACACCCAGGCCCGCAGGCTGGAGGGCCAGGGCTTTCTGGGCAAGACCGAGGCGTGGCAGGTCCTGGACGCCGACGAGGGGGCACAGATTATCGCGGGCATTCAGAACGGCACATCACAGGACACCCTGAGCGCGGCGATTCTGGCCGGAAAGGTGATGGAGCATGTCGCTTACACCCCGGTCCATGCCGGGGACACCTTCCTGATTCCCGCCGGAACTGTGCACGCGCTGGGGCCAGGGGTCTTTCTGTACGAGGTTCAGCAGACCAGCGACCTGACCTACCGCATCCACGACTGGGACCGTCCTGCCGCCGCTGGCCGCGCCCTGCACCTGTCCCAGAGCGCGGAGGTGGCCCGGCCCTGGCCGGCCCCCGCCTCGCCCCCACCGCCCGCCGGAGACGCCGTTCAGGAGCTGACCCGCTGTGATTACTTCGTGTTGGAGCGCCTCAAGAATCAGGCCGGTACGCTGACAGGTGACACCGCCGGGCAGAGTTTCCACGTTCTGACGGTGACGCGGGGCGAGGCGCAGGTGGAAGCGGGCGGGGAGCGCTCTACCCTGGGGCCGTACGGGTCGCTGCTGCTGCCCGCCGCTGTCGGTGACTATGTGCTGTCCGGCGACTTTGAGCTGCTGCGCTCCAGCCTGCCGGGCTAGGGCACAGTGCCAGCAGGGGCGCAGGCGCGCGGGACAACGCCCCGTCCATCATCGGGGCTTTTTACCCAGGCGCTGGCCGGGAAGCGCCCTGGGTGCCCCTTCACCAGCGGCCAGCCCCAAGCAGCAGCCCGCCCACACTTTTTGCCCCTTGATCTGCTGGTCCGCCGGGTTGAGCACCTGGGTGTGACCGGGACTGCTGACGGGATGATTCAGGCCCTGGGCGTGACGCCTCAGTTGGGCTGGTACGCCGGGTCGTGCAGATAGACCCTTCGGGTTGCTTCCGCCAGAATGGCGCGCAGATCAGAGTCGCTCTGGGCCTCCACGTAGACCCGCACCACCGGCTCGGTGCCAGACGCGCGGAACATCGCCGACGCGCCGCCTGCCAGCGAGAGCTTCACGCCGTCGCGGGTGTTGACCTCCTCTACCGCCCGGCCCGCCACCTCGGCAAAGGTCTGGGCCTCGGCCAGCAGTGCGGCCTTGTCGAATTGGGTGCTCAGGTGCAGATCGGCGCGGTCATAGTGATGCCGGAACCCCACCTCTTCCTCGATGTCGGCAAACAGTTCCGGCAGACTCTTGCCGCTGGCCGCCATCGCCTCGATCATCAACAGGCTGTTCAGCAGACCGTCGCGCTCCGGAATGTGCCCGCGCGAGGACAGCCCGCCGGATTCCTCGCCGCCAATCAGGACGGCCCTCGATTCATCGTCCTGCCCTTCCAGAAAGGCGTCGGTGATGTACTTGAAGCCTACCGGCGTTTCCAGCACCTCCAGCCCCAGTTTCCGGGCCAGCAGCTCGATCACGCGGCTGCCCGACACGGTCTTGACCACGCGTCCGCGCAGGCCGCGCACACGGTACAAGTGGGCAGTCAACACGGCGAAGATCTGGTGGCTGTTGAAGAACTGCCCGCCTGCCGTGACCGCGCCTACCCGGTCCGCGTCGCCGTCGGTGACCACGCCCAGGGTCTGCCCCTCCTCTTCGGCCAGCAGAGCCATCAGTTCGCCCAGACTCTGGGGAACAGGTTCGGGATTGACGCCGTGAAACAGCGGATCGGGGCGGCCGTGCAGCTCGGTCAGATCGAGGTTCAGGCCCGCGTGTGCAGCGTAGCCGGTCAGCCAGCCGCTGCCCGCGCCGCCCATCGGATCGTGGATGACGCCGCCCCGGTAGGTCCGCAGCACCTCCAGGTCCAGCTGCCGGTCCAGCTGTTCGTAGTATGCCTGCCGGATCTCCAGGGGCCGCACCGTGCCGCGCGGCCCGCTGTAGGGTTCGGGCGCCTCCAGGGCCGCTTCCACCTCCGCCACCAGGGCCGGAGTGGCGCTGCCGCCGTAGTGCCCCTTGAGCTTGTAACCGCTGTACTGGGGCGGGTTGTGGCTGGCCGTCACCATGACCCCCCCGGCCGCGCTGTGATGGACCACCGCAAAGGACAGCGCCGGGGTGGGCAGGTATTCGGCGGCCAGCCACACGTCCAGCCCCCCCTCGGCTATCGTCTCGGCCACCACGCGGGCAAAGCCGGCCCCCTGGAAGCGGGTGTCGAAGCCCACCACCACTGAGCCGCCGCCCGACTGCCCCCTGGCCTGACGCAGCGCCTGGGCATGGGCGCGCGCCACCCGTCGCACGTTGGCGTAGGTAAAGTCCTCAGCGATAATGTCGCGCCAGCCGTCTGTTCCAAATTTTATGGGCATCCAGGAGTCTCCGGTCCCCAGCGTAGCAAGAAGCTTCTGACAGGATTCCGGCAGCCACCGGGCAAAGCCTGTTGGGCGGTGGGCGGGGTTGCCCATTGACGTATCACCCAGGCTGGGCTATGATTCACGCCGTGCTGAAAAGCACCCCTTGAAAGGGCGGCGGACACACTGAAAAAAGTGAATGCTGAGGGTGTGGCCCCATCGTCTAACGGTTAGGACACTACCCTTTCAAGGTAGCGATACGGGTTCGAATCCCGTTGGGGTCACCAACTCAAGCCTCCGCCTCGGCGGAGGTTTTTGCTTTGTGGTCCGTGCGGTTTTCCCCTGATATTGGGGTGCGCATTGACACCCCGCCGCCCCCTTGCTACATTGACTGCCGCCTGCCCGGTCACGGGCGCGCGGAACATGCGGTGCGCGGGTGTAGCTCAGTTGGTTAGAGCGCACGCCTGATAAGCGTGAGGTCCCCAGTTCAAGTCTGGGCATCCGCACCAAGCAGCAGGAAACCCCGTCCAGTACGGGGTTTTTTTGTATTCAGAAATTCAGCCCGAACACCGGAAAACGTCTGCATAATGGCCGTAAGCGTGAGGTCATATGCACGGCGAGAGGGGAAGCCATCTCTCGCTTCCCCTCCCCCACCACCCGGCCGCTGTTACCTCGGCAGGACGCTTGTGCCCATCAGGTACTGGTCGATGGCCCGCGCCGCCTGTCGGCCCTCGCGGATGGCCCAGACCACCAGACTTTGCCCCCGGCGCATGTCGCCCGCAGCGAACACGCCGGGAAGGTTGGTGACGTAGCCGCCTTCCTCCTCCGTTCTGGCCAGGGCGTTGCCGCGCGCGTCCTTGTCGATGCCGAACGCGTCGATGACGCTGCCCACCGGGCTCACAAAGCCCATCGCCAGCAGCGCCAGTTCCGCCGGGTGGACTTCCTCGCTGCCCTCGATTTCCTTGAGGTGACCGTCGACCAGTTCAATACGCACTGTCTTAACGCCGGTCAGCTTGCCGCCCTGGCCCACAAATTCCTTGGTGGCTATGGCGAATTCGCGGGTCACGCCTTCCTCGTGGCTGGAGCTGGTGCGCAGCTTGAGGGGCCAGTACGGCCAGACCAGCGGCTTGTTCTCGTGTTCGGGCGGCTGGGGCATGACCTCGAACTGGGTGACCGAGACGGCGCCGTGGCGGTTGCTGGTGCCGACGCAATCGCTGCCGGTGTCGCCGCCGCCAATCACGACGACATGCTTGCCATCGGCACGCAGTTGCTTCTTGAGTCTGTCCCCGGCATTGACTCGGTTCTGGCCCGGCAGAAATTCCATTGCGAAATGCACGCCGTCCAGCTCGCGCCCCGGCACCGGCAGGTCACGGGGCTGCTCCGCACCGCCCGACAGCAGCACCGCGTCGAATTCGGCGCGCAGTTCATCCGGGGTCACGGTCTGTTTGGCGAGGTTGGTCACCGTGCTTTTTCTGTCCCACGCGCCCACCAGCACGCCGGTTTTAAAGGTCACGCCCTCGGCCTCCATCTGGGCCACGCGGCGGTCGATGTGGTGCTTTTCCATCTTGAAGTCGGGAATGCCGTAACGCAGCAGGCCACCCACGCGGTCATTCTTCTCGAACACGGTCACGGCGTGTCCGGCGCGGGCCAGTTGCTGCGCCGCCGCCAGCCCCGCCGGACCGCTGCCGATCACGGCCACGGTCTTGCCGGTCCCCACCTGCGGCGGCTGCGGCCTGACCCAGCCCTCCTGCCACGCACGCTCGATAATCGCCAGCTCAATGGACTTGATGCCCACCGGGTCATCGTTGATGTTCAGGGTGCAGGCGGCCTCGCAGGGCGCGGGACAGATGCGGCCCGTGAACTCCGGGAAATTGTTGGTGCTGTGCAGGGTTTCGATGGCCGAAAGCCAGTCGTTCTCGTACACCAGATTGTTGAAATCGGGAATGATGTTGCCCACCGGGCAGCCGTTGTTGCAAAACGGGATGCCACAGTCCATGCAGCGCACCGCCTGCTTCTGTGCCGCCTCGCCTGCCAGTGGCAGCACGAATTCGGCGTAGTTCTTCAGGCGGACATCAACAGGTTGATACTTCTCTTTGACGCGGGGCTGTTCGAGGAAACCGGTAATTTTGCTCATATGCCCTCCGGGCAGCGTGTGGCATGTGGTGTGTGGCCTGCAGAAAAGAGGAGGAAACGGGCGCTTTCCGGCCCTTCATCCCCACGTCCTGCCTACTGCGTCAGCGTGCCCTGTCCGCCCTTGCGGCCCGCCCCGGCCCCCATGCCCGTCGTGTCAGCGGCCTGCACGGTTCCGGCCTCCTTCTGCGCGGCGGCCCGTTCCTTCAGCGCCCGCTGGTATTCCAGCGGAAAGACCTTCACGAAGCGCTTGCGGGCGTTGTCCCAGTCGTCGAGAATATCGCTGGCGATGGCCGAACCCGTCCAGCGGTGGTGGCCCTCGATCAACGTGCGAAGCTGCGTCTCGTCGGCCTCGCCGCCGTGCAGGCTGGCCACATCGGCGCTCTGCATCTGCTCGTCGGCCGGCTGGACCCGGTGCAGGCTGACCATGCTGTGGTTGCAGCGCTTCTCGAAGCTGCCGTCCTCGTCGAACACATATGCCACGCCGCCGCTCATGCCTGCCGCGAAGTTGCGCCCGGTCTGGCCCAGCACCACCACCGTGCCGCCCGTCATGTACTCGCAGCCGTGATCGCCGGTGCCTTCCACCACGGCTTTTGCCCCGCTGAGGCGCACCGCGAAGCGCTCCCCGGCCACGCCGCGCAGGAACGCCTCGCCCGCCGTCGCGCCGTACAGGGCGGTGTTACCGGTGATGATGTTCTGCCGCGCGTCGCCCCGGAACTCGATGCTGGGCCGCACCACCACGCGCCCGCCGCTGAGGCCCTTGCCCGCGTAGTCGTTGGCGTCGCCAATCAGGTACAGGGTCAGGCCCGGAGCCAGGAACGCGCCGAAGCTCTGGCCACCGGTGCCTTCCATCTGAATAAACACAGTCTGATCGGGCAGGCCTTCCGGGCGCACACGAATCAGTTCGCCGGAGAGCATTGCGCCCACCGAGCGGTTGACGTTCCGCACGTCCTGAAGGAAATGCACGCGCTCGCCTTTCTCGATGGCGGGGCGGCATTTCTCGATCAGGATGCGGTCCAGCGCCCCCTCCAGCCCGTGATCCTGCGTGCCGGTGTGGCGGCGGCCCACGTCGGGCAGGTCAGCGCGGAAGAACAGGCGGCTGAAATCCAGGCCCTGCGCCTTCCAGTGGTCTATTCCGGCGCGGGTGTCCAGCAGGTCCGAGCGCCCGATCAGCTCATCGAAGCTGCGGAGGCCCAGCGAGGCCATGATGGCGCGCACCTCCTCGGCCACGAAGAAGAAATAGTTGATGACGTGTTCGGGCTTGCCGGTAAAGCGGGCGCGCAGCACCGGGTCCTGCGTCGCCACCCCCACCGGGCAGGTGTTCAGGTGGCACTTGCGCATCATGATGCAGCCCTGCACCACCAGCGGCGCGGTGGCGAAACCGAACTCATCCGCGCCCAGCAGGGCGGCCACCACCACGTCGCGCCCGGTCTTGAGCTGCCCGTCGGTCTGCACCCGCACCCGGTCCCGCAGGCGGTTCAGCACCAGGGTCTGCTGCGTCTCGGCCAGCCCCATTTCCCAGGGCGTCCCAGCGTGCTTGATGCTGCTCCACGGCGAGGCACCTGTACCGCCATCATGCCCGGCAATCACGATGTGATCGGCCTTGCACTTGGCGACGCCCGCCGCCACCGTGCCGACGCCCACCTCTGAGACCAGCTTGACCGAGATGTCGGCACGCGGGTTGACGTTCTTGAGGTCGTGGATCAGCTGCTTGAGGTCCTCAATGGAATAGATGTCATGGTGCGGCGGCGGCGAGATCAGGCCCACGCCCGGCACGCTGTGGCGCAGGAAGCCGATGTACTCGCTGACCTTGCCGCCGGGCAACTGCCCGCCCTCACCGGGTTTCGCGCCCTGCGCCATCTTGATCTGGATCTGGTCAGCGCTGCCCAGGTAGCCGGTGGTCACGCCAAAGCGCCCGGAGGCCACCTGCTTGATCCTGGAACGCAGCGAATCGCCGGGTTCCAGCGGGTAATCCACCTCCACACGCCGCTCCCCGTTGGCGCTGACGCCCAGGATTCCGGCCAGCGTCTCCCCCTCGCCGATGCTCTCGCCGCGCAATTCACGCTCATAGCGGGCCGGGTCCTCGCCGCCCTCCCCGGTGTTGGACTTGCCGCCAATCCGGTTCATGGCAACGGCCAGCGTGGTGTGCGCCTCAGTGGAGATGCTGCCCAGGCTCATGGCCCCGGTGGCGAAGCGTTTGACGATCTCGGCGGCGCTTTCCACCTCTTCGATCGGCACGGGCGTCGCCTCTGACGTTTTGAACTCGAACAGGCCGCGCAGGGTCATGTGGCGCCTGCTCTGATCGTTGATGATGCGGGCGTATTCCTCGTAGGTGCTGGCCGAACCGCTGCGGGTGGCGTGCTGCAGCTTGGCGATGGCGTCCGGCGTCCACATGTGCTCCTCGCCGCGCACGCGCCAGGCGTACTCGCCGCCCGCGTCCAGCCCACGCGCCAGCACCGGGTCCGCCCCGAAAGCCGCCGTGTGGGTCCGCAGAACTTCCTCGGCCACCTCGAAGATGCCGATGCCGCCGATCTGCGTGGCCGTGCCCCGGAAATACTTTTCCACGAAGTCGGTCTGCAGGCCCATCGCCTCGAACAGCTGCGCGCCGCAGTACGACATGTACGTGCTGACGCCCATCTTGGACATGATCTTGCTCAGGCCCTTGCCGATGGCCTTGATGTAGTTGCGCATGGCCTTGGCCGGGGGAATGTCGCTCAGGTTGGGCATCCCCGGAATCTCGGTGTGCAGGTCGATCAGCGTTTCCAGGGCCAGGTACGGGTGAATGGCCTCTGCGCCGTACCCGGCCAGCGCGGCGAAGTGATGCACCTCGCGGGCGTCCCCGGTTTCCACCACCAGTCCGACTTTCATCCGCAGGCCCGCCCGGACCAGATGGTGGTGCACGCTGGACAGCGCCAGCAGCGCCGGAATCGCCACGCGCTCCCGGTCCACCCGGCGGTCAGAGATGATGATGATGTTGTGGCCGTTATCGATGGCGTCCACCGCCCACGCGTTGATGGTGGCGAGTTTGGCCTCGATGCCGCGCGCTCCCCACTCGGCAGGGTAGGTGATGTCCAGCTCGTAGGCGCTGAACTTGCCGCGCGTGTGTTCGCTGATGGAGCGGACGCGGGCCATGTCGTCGAAGTCAAGAATCGGCTGCGCGACTTCCAGGCGCATCTGCGGGTTTACCGCGTTGATGTCCAGCAGGTTGGGGCGCGGCCCGACAAACGACACCAGACTCATGACCACCGATTCGCGAATCGGGTCGATGGGCGGGTTGGTTACCTGCGCGAACAGCTGCCGGAAGTACGAGTACAGCGGCTTGCTGCGCGCCGACAGCACCGCCAGCGGCGAGTCGTTGCCCATCGAGCCCAGGCCCTCTTCCCCGCTTTTTGCCATCGGCCCCATCAGAAACTTGAGGTCCTCCTGGCTGTAGCCGAAGGCCTGCTGGCGGTCCAGCAGCGTCTCGCTGAAGGTGCCGACGGTACCCATTTCCTCGGCGTCGGCCAGCGGGACGCGGGTGTTGTCCACCCACTGGCGGTACGGCTTGGCCGAGGCGTACTGCGCCTTCAGTTCCTCATCCTCGATGATGCGCCCGGCCTCCAGGTCCACCATGAACATCTTGCCGGGCTGCAGGCGCCACTTCTTGACGATGCGGCTTTCGGGAATCGGCAGCACGCCGGATTCGGAGGCCAGAATCACCAGATCGTCGCGGGTCTGGATGTAGCGCGCGGGGCGCAGGCCGTTGCGGTCCAGCATCGCGCCCACCTGCCGCCCGTCGGTAAAGACCATCGCGGCGGGGCCGTCCCAGGGTTCCATGAGGGCCGCGTGGTACTCGTAGAAGGCGCGGCGGCGGTCATCGAGCAGGGGGTTGTCCTCCCAGGCCTCGGGAATCATCATCATGGCGGCGTGGGCCATCGGGTAGCCCGCCAGCGTCAGCAGTTCCAGCGCGTTATCGAAAGTGGCGGTGTCGGACTCGCCCTCGAAGGACACCGGGTAGATCTTCTTCAGATCATCGCCCAGCACCGGAGAGGACATCACGCCCTCGCGCGCTCGCATCCAGTTGAAGTTGCCCTTGACGGTGTTGATCTCGCCGTTGTGGGCCACCATGCGGTAGGGGTGCGCCAGCGGCCATTCGGGAAAGGTATTGGTGGAAAAGCGCTGGTGCACCAGGGCCAGGGCCGACACCACCGCATGATCTTGCAAGTCCAGGTAATACTCGCCCACCTGGGTGGCCAGCAGCAGGCCCTTGTAGATGACCGTGCGGCACGACATGCTGGGCACGTAATACTCCGCCCCGTGCGTGAAATTCAGTGCGCGAATGGCGTTGCTGGCGCGGCGACGGATGACGTACAGCTTGCGCTCCAGCGCGTCGGGAACGAGGGTGTCCGGCCCCGCCCCGATGAAGATCTGGCGGATCACGGGTTCCTTGGCGCGCACGGTGGGACTCATGGGCATCTCGCGGTTAACCGGAACGTCACGCCAGCCCAGCACCAGTTGCCCCTCGGCGAGGACGGCCCGCTCCAGTTCCTGCTCGCAGGCCCGGCGCGAGGCGATTTCCTTGGGCAGGAAGATCATGCCCACGCCGTAGTCCCCGGCAGGGGGCAGGGTCACGTTCTGCAGGGCCATCTGGGCACGGTAGAAGGCATCGGGAATCTGGATCAGCAGGCCCGCGCCGTCGCCCATCAACGGGTCTGCGCCCACCGCACCCCGGTGGTCCAGGTTTTCCAGGATCTTGAGGCCCTGCTGGATGATCGAGTGCCCCTTGAGCCCCTTGATGTGTGCCACGAAGCCCACCCCGCAGGCGTCGTGCTCGCGGCCCGCGTACAGACCCTGCTGCCGCGCCGCCTCGATCTCCCCGCGTGACGGCGGCCGTGAGGGAGGCACGCATTGGGCAGGAGTCTGGGAATGGGGCAGGCCCGGAAGGCTGGGGTCGGTGTTGTTCGGCATAGGCACGCTCCTGTTCTGGTCATGAGCGCCGCGCCCGGTGTAGGCGGGGCTTCATGGAATCACCATACAGTGGGGTGAATTTTCATGCAGAACGTTGTTTATAACGCGCCCAGCCCACATTTGGCCTGTCGAATGACAGGTGGGGCTGCACCCGCGCCCGAGTGGGCGTTCACGCCGCCGGCCACGGTCCGCAGCGTCAGTTGGCGGCGGGCACCTGCGGCACCAGCCAGACCACCGCGCGGGCGTCATTCAGGCCGCCGAGCAGCAGGCGCGGCACGAAGTTGCCGGATTGCAGGCCCAGAGCCGTGTTGTAGCGGGTCAGGGTGCTGGCGGTCAGGGTGTACAGGTTGCCGTCGGGGGCCAGCGTCAGGTCGCGCAGATCGGCCACGCTGGCCACGCTGAAGGCCGCCCGGCCCGGCGTGCCGTCCCAGACCAGCAGCGGCTGGGCGCCCTGACTGCTCAGAACGTTGCTGCGCCACGCGGCCAGCAGGTTCTGGCTCCCGGCGCTGCCGCTCCACAGCCGGTCAAAGCGCCGCGCCCCGAAGGCAGCCAGCGCCGCGCCGTCTGGGACGCCGGTATCGCTTACCCTCTGCACCCCGGCGTCGGTGGCGGCCAGGATGTCCTGGTTGTAGGCCACCAGATCGCGGATGGCCGGGGTGGGCAGCGGGTCGCTGACGGCGGCCACCGCGTCGCCCACGTTCTGCGGCGCGGCACGCAGCACCTCGCTGCCGCCGCCCACACGCGGGCGGGCCACCAGGGCCACGTCGCCGCGCACCGCCAGCCGCACCGGCGGCACGTCCGGCCCCGGACTGGGCGGCAGGTAGGTGCGCAGCAGCGCGGTCCAGACCACGCTGCCGTCGGCGCGGTACAGCGCCAGTTGCTGCGGCCCGTTGGGGCACTGGCTCAGGGTCAGCAGACGGTCACGCCCGGCGCTGCTGGCCGTCTGGGTCAGGCAGGGCGGGGTGAAGGGCAGGCCCGCAAACGGCTGGATGTCAGCCAGATCACCGTCGCGGCTCTCGATCCTGGCCTCGGTGGTCAGGGCCAGCCGTTGGCCGCTGGGCAGCAAGTTGAGGGTCACGCCCCCGGTGATGGCCACGGTCCTGTCGGCGCTGACCGGCGCAGCGTTGCTGTCGGCATTGGGGGTCACGGTTCGCAGCGTCGTGCCGCCGTCAGTCAGCAGCGCCACGCGCAGGGCCACCTGCGGCTCCTCGGTGCCGGTGCAGGCCACCAGCAGGGCAGGGGTCAGGAACAGGGCGGACAGGCGGGCCAGGGGGGTGGGCAGGGGGGTCATGGGCCTCCTCGGAGGGGATGGGCGGAAACGTACGGAAGCCGGTCTATGCTGGTGCCCGCCCGCAGGCACAGGCGCGGAAGGCTGCTCAGGGCGTGCTGGGGTTCAGCAGCGGCACCCGGGTCCCATCGGGGGTCAGGTCGAACAGCGGGTACTGACTCTGCCCCGGCAGGCCCACCGACAGGCGGTAACGGCGCTGCACCAGATCGGCCTCAGCCTGAACAGCCCAGCAGCAGCGGTCGATGGTCAGGCCGATCACCGGGGACAGCGGGGCGGGGTTCTGGCGCACGCCGTCCACCCAGGTAAAGGTCTGGCGCAGGCTGCCGGTCAGGTACGCGCCGGGCGACTGCCCCTTGCGGCCGATGCCCAGGCTGACGCGCAGCGGATCGATGCTCAGGACATCGGTGGCTGTGTCCTCCGGGTACAGGCCGCTGCGGCTGCGGTAGTACTGCACCCGGCCCGACAGCGCCGCGCGGCTGCCGAACTGGATGTTGGCGTCCAGATCCGCCCGCGTCAGCTCGGTGCGGAACTGGTCCAGGCCGGGGGTGTTGACGGTGGCCGACAGCGCCAGCCGCTGCCCGGGCCGGGTCACGCTCACACTGCCCGACACAGTGGGGCGGGTAAAGCCGCCGCGCACCAGATCGTAGGGGCCGCCGTAGGTAAACTGCCAGTCGTTGGCGCTGCCGCCCACCGTGCCGACGCTGAAGGTCAGGTTGCCGCTGTTCGGGGAGCTGCCGGGGGCCGGGTTGGGGTCCACCGGACGGTTCAGCAGCAGGTCATGGGCGGTGGACAGCCGGTAACGCGCCCGCCACGTCAGGCTGGCGTTGCCCGCAATGCGCCCGGTGGGCGGGTACAGCGTCTCGCTGGCCGAGAAGGTGATGGGATTCAGCACCGCGTCACGCCCCACCGAGGCGTTGATGGTGGCCCCCACCTCGTCAATCTGGGGTTTGGCGATGTTGTGGGTCACGTAGGCGCTGATCGAGTCCGCGCGGGTGGCCCCGGTCACGGTCGCCCGCAGCGTGAAGGGCGCGTGTCCGTTAATGCGCGTGTAGCTGCCGGAAGCCGTCAGGGTCAGGTCCGGCGCGGGCCACGCGCTGCTGCGGCGCAGGTACGCGGGCCGGGCCGGAACGGCGGGGCCGAAAGCGGTGGCCTCGCGGGCCGGCTGGGCGTCCACCGGGGTCAGCGTACCCGCGTTGGCATCGCCCACCGTGGCGCTGTACGAGAAGCTCTCCAGGTCCTTGGTAAACGGCTGGTAGCCCAGCTGGGCGCTCAGGTTCAGTGGCAGGCGGTTGACGGCGACAGTGAAGACGGCGGGGGCCTGCAGGTCCGGGGCCAGGAACAGGTCACGCCGCAGCGACACGCCGAAACTCACGTCCCGGACCGGCACAGTGCTGAGGTTCAGCGTCAGCGGGGCGCTGAGCAGGCGCCCGTTGACCGCGTCAAAGGCAAAGGGGCTGGTGCCCTCGCGCCGCAGGTAGCTGGCCCCGAAGGTCACGGTGTTGGTGGTGTTGAAACGCTGGGTCAGCTGGGCACCCAGGTTCAGGTCCACTGTTCTGGCCCCGGTGCCGTAATAGCGCCCGGTAAAGGTGTTGCCCAGGGTCAGATCGGCGTCCTTCCACGGCTGGGCGGTATAGGCCAGGGCATGCTGCTCCTCGAGGCGGGTGGTGGTGATGTTTTTGCCCTGCGCGGTGGCACTGGGCGACAGCGGGTTGCTCTGGGCCGTGTAGCGCCCCGCCGTCAGGCGCGTGTCGGCGCTGAAGGTGCCGTTGGTGTAGGGCTTGGGGTCCAGCACCACCTCGGTCTTGCGGTATGGCGAGGCCACCCCCTCGGTCGGCTCCGGGCCGAAGCGGCCCAGGTACGCGAACTCCGCCGAGAACAGCGGGTACTCCACCCTGGCCCCGAAATCCACCCGCGTCACGCCGCGCTCGGTGCTGTTCTGTGGCCGCCCGATATCCTTTCGGGTGACGTTCAGGCGGTAGTCCAGGTCACGCACGGCCAGCGACAGCGGCACCCGGCCGGTCACCCCGAAGTCAATGTCCACGTCGTAGCCGGGGTTGGCGCTGCCGTCGGGGTTCAGGGGTCTGGGGTCCGCCAGCGTGTACAGGTTGAGGCGGTCCACGAAGGGCAGGGGCGCGTACGAGCGCAGAGACACGCCCGCGCCCACGCTGGGGCTGCGGTTCTGGTAATAACGCAGCAGCGTGGTACCTAGCGTGCTGCTGCCCACCGAGAACGGCAGGTCAGCTTCCACGGTGTAGCCGTCAGCCGAATCCTGCCCGATCAGCAGCCGGGGCTGGCGTTCGGGGTCATTCAGGGGAATCACGATCACCGGCAGGAACAGCACCGGCACGTCGGCCAGCAGCAGTTGCGCGCGGTAGGCCACCAGCCGGTCACCGGGGTACACGATCAGGCGCTCGGCACGGAAGGCGTAGTCGTTGGGCGTGCGGCCGCACCGGGCGCAGGTGGTGAAGTAGCCGCCGGTGGCGCGCAGCTGCCCCGGAATGCGCTCCACCTCCTGCCCCCGGATCTCCAGATCGGCGTCGCTGATCAGCACGTCCTGGCCGGTGACCTGCTCGTCGCCCAGATCGACCACCAGGTTCTCGCCGCTGAGGTCCTGGCCGTCTTTCGCGCTGCGGTAACTGGCCGCGCCCACCAGGGTCAGGGTGCGGCGCGTGCGGTTGTACTCCACCCGTCTGGCGCGCACCACATCGTCGTCCACGCGCAGTTCCACGTTCGCGCCGCTGATGATGACCAGCTCCTGCCCGTCCACCTGCCGCAGTTCCAGCGTATCGGCCGAGATGATCTTGACCGTGCGCGCTTCCGCGCCGCCCAGCACGGCGGCCCCCAGCAGGCCCACGGTGAGGACCGCCGTGCGCGCCAGCGTGCGGAGGCGCACCGCCCCGTGTTGCGGGGCGGTGCGCGGCCTGCCCAGCCCCATCCGGCTGCCGAAGCTCACTGGACCGGCCCGCCAGGATGCACGGCGAGTGCCGGGATGCCTGCGGCTGGGGCGTCCGCCACCGACGGCAGCCGGAAGCGGCCTGCCAGCACCGCGCCGCTGCGGGTGGCACCGGCCAGCACGCTCAGGCTGGTGCCGGGGTAGTAGAAGCCCAGGATTCTCAGGTGGTCCTGTCCGCTTCGCGCCAGCCCCAGCGCCCCGTACTGAGACAGGCCCACGCCGTGGCCCGCGCCGCTGCCGGTGATGACCAGCGGGTTCAGGCCGCTCAGGGCAACGCGCGTGCCGGGTGCCCCCAGCGCCCGCACGAAACCGCCCGCGTTCGCGCCGGTGATGCGCGCCGTGCCGTCCACCCCGCTCAGGGTGATCTCGGCGGGCCGCCCGGACGGGCTGAGGCGCGTGACGGTCACGGCCCGCAGGCTGCCCACGCGGGCGCCGTAGCGGGCCGCCACCGTCTGCGCCTGGGCCGCCGTGACCTCCACGCGCCACCCGGCACGCGGACTGCCCGCCGAGTACGGATCGGCCTGCGCCCGCAGGTACGGCAGGTCCCGGCCCCAGACCTCGGCGCTGGACGCAGTGAATCCTCCCGAATCGCTGCTGAAATAGGTGCTGGCCGGCTGGCCCGCGTAGCCGAGCACCTGCGCGCGGGTGGCCTCGACAGCGGCGCTAGTCTCGGCCTTCTCGGCTTTCAGGCCGGGGTAGACCTGACAGCTCTCGGTGGCGCAGGTGTCAAACGGGGCCGCCGGATTGATGCGGGCCGCCACGTAGGTCCGCGCGATCACCGCCTGGGCGGCCAGCGCGGCGGCAGGCCACGAGGCGGGCATCTCGGCCGGCACCACGCCGCGCAGGTAGTCCTCGATGTCCAGCACGTTCACGCCCTGCACGCCGCCGTCCTGGACGCGCAGCAGTACGCCGCCCCGGTAGGCCTTGCCCGCGATCTCCACCACACTGCCGGGACTGGGCGGCAGGTACAGCGTGCTGTTGCCCGCCGACTGCCCGTTCAGCGTGAGTTGCCCGCCCGACACGCCCACCGTCCAGGCCGTCTGCGGCTGCGGGCGCGGCGCGGGCAGTCCCGGCGGTGCAAAGGCGTCCGGCGTGGGGGTAACAGCCGGGACCGGCGTGGCCGACACGCGCACCGTCAGTTGCGGGGCGCTGGCCACCAGCACCCGCACGTCCAGGGCAGATGCAGGGGGGGCGCAGGACAGGGCCGCGCCGACAGCCAGCCACAGGGACCGTCCATGCCGCGCCCGCGTCTCTGTCGGCCGCAGGGCCGCAGAGGTGTTCAGCAGGAAGAGGGATGTGTTGGACATGGTTGACCCCGAGTATAAACACCCCGCATGTGCGCGCCTCTCACAGCGGCGTGAGAAGCCCGGGTCACAGCCCAGCCTGAAGGCAGGCCGCACGCGGCATCATGGCGGGCATGGACTCTGCCGCCACCCCCGCAACTCCCGCCGCGCCGTCCTCCGGTCCCGGCACGGTCTGGGCGCACGTGGGCCAGCCCTTCACCCCGCGGGATTACGACGTGGTGGTGCTGGGCGCGGGCCGCATGGGGGCCGCCGTGGCCCTGTACCTGCGGCAGCTTGCCCCCCACCTGAGCCTGCTGCTGCTGGAGGAAGGTGGGCTACCCAACGAGGACGGCGCCACGCTGCTGGCCCCCGGCGTCTGGACGGCGTGGGGGCTGCCGGAAGACCGCATGGCCCAGGCGCGGTGGACCCGCAGCCAGCTGGAAACGGCCTTCGGGGACATCCGCTTCCAGACCCGCCCGCTGATCGAGCTGTTCATGGAAGGCGGGACGGGCCGGACTCCCGCTGCCGACGCCCTGGCCCCGTACCCGGATGCGCAGGCGCTGGTCGACACCGTCGCCCTGCCCTTCGCGCGGGTGGACGCCGGGGCCGCCACCTACCGTCCCGGCGCCCTGGCCCTGGCCGCCGCGCAGCAGGCCGTGCGGGCGGGGGCGGACCTGATGCTCAACGCCCGCGCCCGCGCCGCCCTACCTGCAGACGGCTCACTACATCGCGCGGAACCTGACGGCACGGGCGCCCGCGTGGTGATCGAGCGCCTGAGCGTGACCAATACGCACCAGATCATTGTCCACGACACGCACCGCCTGCGGGCCGGGGTGGTTGTGCTGGCGCTGGGGGCGGACGGCCCCCACGCGGCCGAACACGATCTGGGCCAGCACACCACCCACGCCCGTGCGTACCGCCAGGCGCCGCGCCTGAATGTCTCCAGCGGCGACGACACGCCGGTGCTGCGCGCCGCCGGCCTGACCCTGCGTCCGCAGAACGGCGGGTTCACCCTGGTGCCGGCCGTCCACCACCGCGATCCACACGGGTACGTGCCCACCGGGGGCCGCCTGACCGGCGTGCCCACGGGCCTGCGCCGCGAGACCCTGGAGGAACTGGTGGCCCTGATGGACGCCCTGCCCCCACTGGGCACCGAAGCGCTGGGCCTGGGACGCAGCATCAGCGATGTGCCCGGCGCGTGGCTGGCCCTGCCGGGGGGCCGGGCGGACGGCCTGCCCCTGCACCAGACGCTGGCAACCGGCATTCACCTGCTGCTGGGCGGCCCGCACGCCGACACCCTGGGGCTGGCGGTGGCCCACGATCTGGCGGCGGCGCTGGCCGGGCTCCGGGGCCGTCCGTGGGACAGCCCGCCCCCCGCACCGCGCTGAGGCGGGGCCACCATTCCCACTTCATTGTTTCCAGACTGTGCCTCCGGAGCTAACCTCCCGTGAACGCTCGGGGCTACACTGCGGGCCAGGACGCCGCGCCACGTGCCCCACAAGGAGACCTCCATGCCCAACATCGGCCCCGCAGAACTGATCGTGATCCTGATCGTCGCCCTGGTGGTGTTCGGTCCCCGCAAGCTGCCTGAACTGGGCAAGAGCCTGGGCGCCGGCCTGCGCGAGTTCCGCAAGAGCACCCAGGGCCTCAAGGACGAGCTGGACGTCGGCCTGAACGACCGAAGTGCCCAGGCCGCCCCGACGCAGACCATCCACGCCACGGTGCCTGCGCAGCCCGTGAGCGCCGCCGCTGTGACCCCGCAGACCCAGCCCGCCGAAGGGGGCACCGAGCCCGTGACCGGAACAGTTCACCTGGACAAGGAGAAGGAACCGGTCCAGGGCTGAGACCCGCACCCGTGCCTGCCGCCCGCCCAGGGCGGCTTTTTCGTGTGCAGCCGGGCATGGGCCGTTCGCAATAAGGGCGCTGCGGGTGTAAGTGACGTGTGAGGACGCGGCAGTTAGGCTGGCCGCCGTGTCTCCTTCCCCTTCTCAGACCGGGCGGCCCTGATGCTGGCCCGCGCCCGCAGCGTGGCCCTGATCGGTGTGGACGCTGTTCCCGTGGAAGTCGAGGTGGACGTTTCACCGGGCCTCCCCGCGTTCACCGTGGTTGGCCTGCCGGATCAGGCGGTCAGCGAGGCCCGCGAGCGGGTGCGGGCGGCGGTGCGCAACGCCGGGCTGCCGTTTCCGGCGGCGCGCATCACGGTCAATCTGGCCCCGGCCGACCTGCGCAAGGAGGGACCGCTGTACGACCTGCCCATCGCGCTGGGGCTGCTGGCCGCGCAGGACCTGCTGCCCGCACGGGCGCTGGACGGCCTGCTCTCGGCCGGCGAACTGGCGCTGGACGGCAGCCTGCGGCCCATCGCCGGGGCCGTCAATCTGGCCCTGCTGGCGTCGTCGCTGGGCCTGCCCGCCCTGTTGCCTGCCGGCAACGCGCCCGAAGCCGCCCTGATTGACGGCCTGACCGTCTACGGCGCGCGGACCCTGCTGGAGGCGGTGGCACACCTGAGTGGCCGCGCCGCACTGCCCCCCACCCCGGCCCCCGAGGCGGCGGACGACTGGGGTCTGCACCCCGATCTGGCGGACCTCAAGGGACAGGCGGCGGCGCGGCGGGCCCTGGAAATCGCGCTGGCCGGGGGGCACAACCTGCTGCTCATCGGCTCGCCGGGCAGCGGCAAGACCATGCTGGCCCGCCGCGCGCCGGGGCTGCTGCCGCCGCTAACCCGCAGCGAGGCGCTGGAGGTCACGCGCATCCACTCAGCGGCCGGCACGCTGAACCTGCGCGGCGGCCTGAATCTGGCGGCCCCCTACAGAAGTCCCCACCACACCGTCTCGGACGCGGGATTGATTGGCGGGGGCAGCGTTCCCCGCCCCGGCGAGGTGAGCCTGGCCCACCGGGGCATCCTGTTTCTCGACGAGTTTCCCGAGTTCAGCCGCAAGGCCCTGGAAACCCTGCGCCAGCCGCTGGAAGACGGCACGGTGACCATCAGCCGGGCGCGGGCCACGGTGGAGTATCCGGCGCGTTTTCAGCTGATCGGGGCCATGAACCCCTGCCCCTGCGGGCACCTGGGCGACCCGGAGAAAGGCTGCAGTTGCACCGCCTCCGAGCGGGCGCGCTACGCCGCCCGAATCAGCGGGCCACTGCTGGACCGGCTGGACCTCGTGTGCCGGGTGCCCCGGCTGACGGTGGACGAGCTCACCCGCGCGCCGGAGCCGGAAGCCTCGGCCCCGGTGCGTGCGCGTGTCACGGCGGCGCGGGACCGGATGCTGGACCGGCAGGGTAGCCGCAACGCCGATCTGGCCGGACAGGCCCTCCGGAAGTACGCGCCGCTGGCTCCCGGCCCCGAAACCTTCATCCGGGCGGCGGCGCGGCAGTTGGGCCTGACCGGTCGCGGTTTTGACCGCGTGTTGCGGGTGGCCCGCACGGTGGCCGACCTGGCCGGTGAACCCGACGTGCGCGAAATGCATCTGGCCGAGGCAGTGACATACCGCCCGCGCGAACTGGGCTGAGAGGGCGCCCCCAGCCCGGAAGACCTAGCTCTCGCTGGTGCCCCGGTCCCGGTCCCGCAGGGGCCTACCCACCTGTTATACGGATTCTGTCTGTTTCATCAACAAACCGGGAGGGCGCCGGTTTGCCAGCTCCACTCCCGGAACCCGTTCTACTCGTTCTCGCTTCGCTCGGATTTTCATCGTTTTGCAAACGATTCAATCGGAGCCCGTATTATTCGTCGCTCTGGCCCACGTCGCCGCGCACAGCAGTGTCTGCACGGGTCTGATCGGGGCGGTCCACTGACCCACCTCCATCTTCTGTCAGTGCGTCGGGATTGACCACGGCTGGAAACCCGGCAGAGCCGCCCGTCCCTCCACTCACGACGACGGGAACAAAGTCCGCCGCAGCGTCCAGATCCCGTCTGTTCTCGCCGGGCAGCGGGGAGTTGACCCGGTTGCCCTGCTCGTTCTCGACTTCCTCGACGCTCTTGCCCAGGGGTTTGTCGCCGTACCGGTTGTCCGTCATATTCGCAGTGTGGGTGACCGCAGGGCTATCCGGGTGAGGGCCGCCTGCACCCTTCTTTATCCCCACCCTTTCTCCTGGTCCGCCTATCGCGGGCCGGATGCCGCACCGGCGCTCAGCCCTCGCTATTCTCGCTGGTCTGCCCGGCGCCGGGGCCAGCCTGTGCCCGGTCGCGGCGCTCGTCGGCCGCCACGCTGTCGGTCAGCAGGGCGTCGGGCGCGATCACGCCGGGCGTGGTGCTGGTGTTGCTGTTCGTGACGGCGGGAACCACGGCCACCTCCTGCTGATCGTGCCGGACCTGCTCGCCGGGCACCGGGGAATTGACGCGGTTGCTCTCCCCGGCCTCGACCTCCTCGACGCTCTTGCCCAGGGGTTTGCTGCCGTAGCGGTCAGAGGAATCGGTCATGCGCCCAGTGTGTTGGCCGCGCCGCCGGGGCGGGTGAGCCAGCGGTGACCCCGCCTTCACGCTGCCCGCTGCGGGCCAGCACGCGCGGCAGCCAGACACAGCGGCCCACCACGACCACGACAAATCGGTATGCTGGGCGGCAAGTACACAGCCGAGAACCCGCAAGACAACGCGGTCCAGCCTGGAACCACTGCCCCACCCCCCCGAGGAGAGAACATGACCCAGAGTGCCCAAAGTGAACGCGCCCGGACGGCCCTGAAGGCCAGCGGGATAGACGGAGCGCCCCTGATGTCGCTGGAGCGGGAGGACGCGCTGTTCGTGCTGACCGACGACATGCTGGTCTACCAGGACGGCGGCGGCACGCGGCGCGTGACCCTGCGCGACCTGACCCGCATCCACAGCGATCAGGCCGGGCTGCTGCGGGTGGAAACGCCTGCCGGAACGGCCCTGACTGCCAGCCTGCTGGGCTTCGACGTGGCCCAGGTCCAGAGCTTTTTCAAGGGCGTCAGGAGCGCCACCGCCCGCGCCAAGGATCTGCCCGACTCGCCCACGCCGACCCTGGGCGGGGCCAAAACCTTTGGGACTGCGCCTGCTGCCGGCTCCGCGGCGGCGGCCAGCCCTGCCCAGGCCAGCCCGCCGCCCACCGCCGGCAGCGGGGCCACCAGTGGTCAGCCTGCCCGTGACCAGCCCGCCGGGGCCGACGCCGGGGCCAGAACACCTGTGCCCGAGGTGGACGGGATGCCGGAAGCGTCCAGCACTTCGGCGGCGGGGGCCGCGCCCAGCCCCCGTACCGTGGTGATTGGCGAGGCCGCGCCGCAACCCAACGGAACCCCGGCCCCCGAGACCAGGAGTCCCGAGCCCCGCAAGGGTGGAGGCAACGCCGAGAACCCGGTGGTGATCTCGTCGTCGAGCTTCTCGCCGCATGTCAGCAAGCCGGGGCTGGGGGCGGGTGGCGTGGCCTCCGGCGGCGCAGCGGCCCGGCCCGAGCCCGCGCGCCCTGACCTGCGCAAGCCCCAGCCGTCGGCCGCTGCGCCTGCCATGACCCGGGCACATGCGGCAGCCACCCCCGCCGAGGTGCCCACGCCACCCGCCATGCGCGCCCCGGCCGCCCTGGGGGGCAACAGCGCTCCGGCCCCGGTGGACCCGTCTGATGCCCCGCCGTCCCCGGCCGAGGCCACGCCCGACACGCCGCCCGTCACCGCGCTGTCCAGGGTGGCGGCGGCCACGGCACTGGCGCGGCAGTCCGGCACGGTGGAGGCGCTGGCCGGACGCCTGCGGATGCTGGGGGCGGTGCTGTTCGTGGGGGCGCTGGCGCTGGCCTTCTTCCAGTTCACCGGCGATCAGGCGCTGGCCGGCCTCTGGACCCTGCTGGCCGGCGGGGTGGGCGCCATCGCGCTGCTGGCGCTGGGCGAGCTCTCGGCGCTGCTCGCGCTGCTGGCCCGCGCTCCCGGCCCGGCAGGCAGCTCCGTGACCGACAGCGGCCATGACGGCTGAGACCCACACCGGCGCCCAGCGCGAGGCGCGGGAACTGTTGATCGGGGCCGTCTCGGTTCCTTCCCTGTCGGGGCAGGAGGGTGAGGTGGCCGCGTACCTCTGCAGCTGGATGGAGGCGCGCGGCTTCGCGGTCAGGGTGGACGAGGCGGGCAACGCGGTGGGGGCGCGGGGCAACGGCCCGTACACCGTGGCGCTGCTGGGCCACATGGACACCGTACCGGGCGACATTCCGGTGCAGGTAGACGCGGACGGCGTGCTGCACGGGCGCGGCAGCGTGGACGCCAAGGGTTCGCTGTGCACCTTCGTGGCGGCGGTGGCGGCCCTGCCCCCCGAGGCGCTGAATCACGTCCGCTTCGTGGTGATCGGCGCCACCGAGGAGGAGGCCCCCAGCAGCCGGGGGGCACGGCACATCGTGGGGGCGCTGCAACCCGACGCCGTGCTGATCGGCGAGCCCAGCGGGTGGCAGGGCCTCACGCTGGGCTACAAGGGCCGCCTGGTGGCCCAGGTCCACGCCGAGAAGGACAACTTCCACACGGCGGGCGAGGGCAGCAGCGCCGCCGACGACCTGACCGAGGCATGGTTCCGTGTGCGCGGGTGGGCCGCCGACAGCGCGGGCGACGGCGGCATCTTCGACGCGGTGCAGGCCACCCTCCAGAGCATCGGCTCGGCGGGAGACGGTCTGACCCAGCGGGCCGAGGCAACATTCGGCCTGCGCCTGCCGCCGCGCCTGTCGCCACAGGACGCGGAGCGGCAGGTGCTGGAGTTGCTGGTCGATCTGCCCAGCGTCTCGGTCCGCTTCGTTGGCCATGAAACGGCGGTGCGCCACCCCAGGGACAATGCCCTGACGCGGGCCATGCGCGTCGCCATTCGCGCCCACGGCGGCACCCCGGTGTTCAAGGTCAAGACCGGCACCAGCGACATGAATGTGGTGGCCGCCCACTGGCCGGTGCCCACGCTGGCCTACGGTCCCGGCGACAGCGGGCTGGACCACACCCCCGACGAACGCCTGAATCTGGCCGAATACGACCGCGCCGTGGCGGTACTGACGGACGCCCTGACGCGGCTGGCCGCCTCAGTGTCGCAGCGGGATTAAGGGGCGGGCAGGCGAAGCGCCCCAAGCGCGAAACCCGCCGCAATGGCCCGCCGGCACCTGCGCTACGCTGGCCCCCGCATGATCCACGTTCTGCCCCCCGAAATTGCCCGTCTGATCGCGGCGGGCGAGGTCGTGTCGCGCCCGCTGGACGTGGTGCGCGAACTGGTGGACAACGCGCTGGACGCCGGGGCCACGCGCGTCGAGATCGAGGTGGAGGGCGGCGGCCTCTCCCTGGTGCGGGTGCGCGACAACGGCAGCGGCATCGGCGCAGGCAGCGTGGAACTGGCGGCGGTGCGCCACGCCACCAGCAAACTGGAACCGGTGGCCGGGGCGGTGGAGCGCGTGACCACGCTGGGCTTCCGGGGCGAGGCGCTGTGGGCGGCGGCGCAGGCCGGGGACCTGCACCTGATCACCCGCCCGGCAGACCAGGTGGGCGCCTCGGAAGTGTGGGCGCAGGGCGAGAGCGTGCGGGTGGGCCGCGCCGCCGCCCCGGCAGGCACGACGGTCACGGTGCGCGGGCTGTTTGCCCGCCTGCCCGCCCGGCTGCGGACGCAGGCCACCCCCGCCGCCGAGGTCCGCGAGATCACGGCGCTGATGGGCCGCTACGTGCTGCATCATCCGGGCCTGCACTGGCGGCTGGGCGTGGACGGCGAGGCCCGGCTGGTCCACGCGCCCACCGATCACCGGGGCGCGGTGGCCAGCGTGTACGGCCCGCTGAACGCCAACCGCGTGCTGCCGGTGGAGCGGCCCGCGCACGCCGCAGCCGGGAGCAGCGTCGGCGTGCGCGGCGTGATCTCGCGCCCGGAGCTGACGCGGGCGCGGCGGGACCGCATGCATTTCAGCGTCAACGGGCGGCCTGTCCTCGCGCCGCCGGAGCTGGAAAGGGCCGTGATTGAGGGCTACGCCGAACTGCTGCCTGCCGGGGCCGCGCCGCTGTGCGTGCTGGACCTGAAGGTGGCGCCGGGTGACCACAATCCCAACGTCCACCCAGCCAAGCAGGTGGTGGCCCTGGCCGATCTGGGCGGCGTGGCGGCCCGCGTGCGGGAGGCGGTGGCGGCGGCGCTGGCGCAGCACCCGCTGGCCCGCGCGGCCCCGGCCCTGATCGCCCCGCCCACGCCCGCCGAGACGCCGCGCAACGGCAGCTTTCCCGCACTGACGCTGGTGGGCCTCTATCAGAACCTGTACCTGCTGGCCCAGGGCGAGGGAGACCTGTGGGTGGTGGACGCCCACGCCGCCCACGAACGCGCGCTGTACGAGCGCCTGACCCGCGAACTGTCGGCGGCGCCGCCCGTGGAGCTGGCCGAGCCGGAGCTGCTGCATCTGACCCCACAGCAGCGGGCGGCCCTGCACGAACGCGCCGCCGAACTGCGCGGCTGGGGCCTGGAGATCGAGGACTTCGGCGCGGGGCTGGCGCGGCTGCGGACCCTGCCCGCCGCGCTGGCCGCCCTGAAGGTTCCCCGCCTGCACGAGCAGATCGTAGAGGGGGCGCTGGGCACCGGCCCCGACCCGCGCCGCGACGTGCTGGCCGCGCTGGCCTGCGCCCCTGCCCTCAAGGCCGGCATGCTGGACCATGGGCGAGGCACGCTGGTTCTGGAAGCCCTGGCCGCCTGTGAACACCCCTGGGCCTGCCCCCACGGCCGCCCCACCACCCTGCGCCTGTCCGAGCGTGATCTGGCGCACGCGTTCGGGCGGCGGGGAGTGCGCGACGTGGCGCGGGGGCGGGACGCCACCCCGGACGTGGCCCCGAAAGACACTTCAAGCGACGCCGGGCGCCACTGAACACGGCAGGCTAGACGAGACGTGACGAGGGGGCGCGTGACCGTCACGGCGCCCCCTCCGCTGCCCTGGCCCTACAGCGGCTGGGTCAGGCGCCGCGCCGCGCCGACGTACATCCGGGTGCCGTGGTCCAGGGCGCGTTCATCAATGTCGAATTTGGGATGGTGGTGCGGCGCGTGGTCCGGGCCGCCCGCACCAATCAGCACGAAGGCGCCGGGCGCCACCGTCATGTACGCGCTGAAATCCTCGCTGCCCATCATGGGCTTGCCCTCGGTGACGGTCACCGTGTCGCCGAACGTTTCCTGGGCCACCTCGCGCAGCAGGGCCACGGTGGCGGCGTCGTTGACGGTGGCGCGGTAGCCGTTCTGGTAGCTGAAGGTGTAGGTGGCTCCGAAGGCTTCGGTGATGCCCTGCACGATCTTTTCCATGCGCTGCGGCATCAGCTCGCGCAGTTCAGGGTCAAAGGTCCGCACCGTGCCGTTCAGGGTGGCGGTGTCGGGAATGATGTTGTGGGCGGTGCCGGAATGAATCTGCGTGACGCTCAGGACCGCCGGGACAATCGGATCGAGCTGGCGCGAGATCACGCTCTGGAAGGCCAGCACGATCTGCGCGGCGATCACCACCGGGTCCACCGTCTGGTGCGGGCTCGCGCCGTGGCCCCCCTTGCCCTGGATGGTGATGTCAAAGCCGTCCGGCGAGGCCATCAGCGGTCCCTCGCGCAGCATGATCACGCCGGCTGGAATGGGGCTCATGACGTGTTCGCCCATCACCACGTCCACGCCCGCGAGCGCCCCGCTGTCCACGATCTGCTGCGCGCCGCCGGGAAAATGCTCCTCGGCGTGCTGGAAGATGAAACGCACCTCGCCGCACAGCTTCTCCGGCTGACCCGAGAGCACTTTCGCCGCCCCCAGCAGCATCGCGGTGTGCGCGTCGTGGCCGCAGGCGTGCATCACCCCCCCGCGCTTGCTGGCAAACGGCAGCCCGGTTTCCTCCTGAATGGGCAGCGCGTCCATGTCGGCCCGCAGCAGCACCGTGCGCCCCGGCCCGGCCCCGCCCTTCAGGGTGGCCAGCACGCTGGTGGGCGTGGGACGCGTGACCGTGAGGTTGGGAAGTTTCTGCAGCTGACCCTCCACAAAGTCGGCGGTCTCGTTTTCCTGAAACGACAGTTCCGGGTTCTCGTGCAGGTAGCGGCGCCACTGGATCACCTGCTGCTGCAGGGCGAAATCCTCGATGCTGGCTGGTGTGGTTTGACGGATGCTCTGGGTCATGGGAAACCTCTCACGGGGTCTGGCAGGGCTGGGTTGCAGGGAAATGGGCAGGGTGAAGGGTGACCCGCAAACTTGTCCGGATCACCCCACTGGAGTCAGGCTGTCAGCGGCTTACTTCTTGCCGTCAATCGTGATGTCCTCGAAGGGCAGCAGGCTGGACGGCCCCGGCTGCCAGCCCTTGACGTAGGTGCGGATGGCCGCCAGCGGGCGGGAATGCACGATGGGCAGGCGCACATTGGCGTCGTAGGTGATCTGATGGATCTGGGCGTAGGCCTTGGCCTGGTTGGCCCGGCTGCTGCTGGCGGCGGCCACACGCAACTGATCAAAGATGGTCTGGTTGCTGAAGTTGCTGTCGCTCGTGGCTTCCTCGCCGTAGTAGGTGTTATAGAAGTTGTACGGGCTGGCATACGGGCCGGTCCAGCCGATCATGTACATGTCAAAGCCCGGGGACTTCAGGCGGTCTGCCAGGTACTTGGCCCAGTCCTCGGTCTTGAGGGTCACCTTGATGCCGATGGCGGCCAGATCGGCGGCCATGGCCTCGGCAATCGGTTTGGGCGTGGGGAAGTAGGGACGGCTGACCGGCATGTACCACAGGTCGATGGAAAAGCCGTTGGGGTAGCCCGCGTCGGCGAGCAGTTTCTTGGCGGCGGCCGGGTCGAATTTGTAATCGGCCGGCACCTTCGGGCTGTTGGCCCATTTCAGTGCGGGGGGCAGGAAGCTGGCGTCCGTCACGGCCAGGTCGCCCCAGAAGGCGTCCACAATGGCCTTCTTGTTGATGGCCATGCTGATGGCCTCACGGACCTTGTCGTTCTTCAGGTACTTGTTGCCGAGGTTCAAGCTGAGCATGCCCACGTTGAAGGACGGCACCAGCACCGCTTCCAGGTTCTTGTCGGCCTTGACCGCGCCCAGCTGTTCGGGATTCAGGTCGGTGGTGAAGTCGATGGTCCCGGCCTTCAGCTCGTTGAGGCGGGCGCTCGGGTCCTTCAGGAAGCGCAGCACCAGCGCGTCGTACTTGGCCTTGGTGCCCCAGTACGCCTTGTTGGGGACCAGGTTGATGCGGTCCCCAGTTTTCCATTCGGTCATGATGAACGGCCCGGTGCCCACCGGCAGCGCGGCCGGCGTGCCGTACTTGGCGCCCGCCTTCTTGATGGCGGTCGGCGAGGCGATGCCGAAGAAGCTGGTGGCGAGCGTTTCGGGCAGCTGGGCGTAGCCGCGGGTCATGGTGAAGATCACCTTGTTTGCGCCGTCGGCCCGCACGCTTTTCAGAAGGGAGCTGCTGTCGCCCTTGAAGCCGCCGAAGATGAACTGCCACGACGTGAAGGTCTTGCTCTGCTCCTTGGCGCCGCCGGGGGCCTCGGGATCCCACCAGCGGTTGACGTTGTACACCACGGCGTCGGCGTTGAACGGCGTGCCATCGGTGAACTTGACACCGGGGCGCAGGTAAAAGGTCCATTCGGTGGCATTGGCATTGGTGGTCCACTTCAGGGCCAGTCCCGGCGCAATGTCGCTGGTGCCGTTCTTGAAGCGCACCAGCCCGTCGTAGACCATCATCTGCGGGGTGGCGGAGTTGCCGTCGGTGATGGTGCCGGAATCCAGCGAGACGGGTTCGCCGCCCGCGCCGTAGACCAGGGTGGCCGCGCCCGCTGGGGTGCCCAGCAGGGCCAGGGAAAGAAAGAGGGTACGCCGCATAGGAGCCTCCTGAAACACAAGTGGAAAGGCGAGGGCCGGTCGAGACACTGGATTGAAAAGGCTGAGGAACAGTTCCGAGGCTAGGGACTGGAGCGGGCAATGTCAAATGCGTTGCCCAGACCGCGTGGCCGGACCTGGCACGGCCCGGCGCTACAGATGTTCCTTGAAAAACGCCACGCTGCGGGTCAGGGCCGTGCGCAGGTTGCGGCTCAGGTTGTGGTTGTCGCCGGGATACTTGTAGGCCGTGAAGCGCTGTCTCGAGGCGCGCAGGTCATCGGCAAAGGCTTCCTGAAAGCTGTACGGCACGTCCTTATCGGCAGTGCCGTGCTGCAGCTCGAGGGGCCGCCCGTCCAGCTGCTGCAGGGAGGCGTTGGGGCTCAGGGCGCGCAGGTAGCGGCGGTTAAGGCGGTCCAGCGTCGGCTTTTCTTCCCCCTGGGGCGAATTCCAGTCGGTGGCCAGCACGTCGTAGCTGGCCACCACGCCCGCCCACAGCGAGGCAGCCTTCAGGTCCGGGTCCACCAGCATGGCCCGCAAGGACAGCTGGCCCCCCATGCTGTGCCCCCAGAGCCCCAGGCGTGCGGCGTTCACCCGCGGGTCTTTTTTCAGACTGGCCGCCGCATTCAGCACATCCACGGTGTAGCCGGGATCGTTGTACCCGCCCCGGGCCTCGCCCTCCGAGTCGCCGTGGCCCCGGTAGTCGCTTTTTAGCGTGACGAATCCGGCCCGGGCAAAGGCGTCCTGATACGCCACGTAACGCTCGGTGGTGCGGTATTGCTGGGGCGGAATATAGCCGTGGTTGAACACGATGGCGGGCCAGCCCCCCTGCGGCGGCGGGCCGTTCGGAACGGTCAGCAGCGCGAAGATCCTGAGGCCCTCGGACTGGTAGCTGACGATCTGACGGCGGTAGTTGTCCCCTGCGTTCAGATTCCGCACCACCGACAGGGGGCTCCCCGGATACTGGCGGGCCCGCAGCGCCGAAAGACTGATGGGCTGCCGGGCCACCAGCGCCTCGATGGCGGCGTCTGTGATTTCGCCCGGTGGGCCGGGCCGGGCGGCCGCGTCGGGCGGCGCGTCGGCGGGGGAGGTGCCCTGCGGCGACAGGGCCGGGGTGGACGACGTCTGTGGCTGTGGCTGCCACGGCACCCTGAACGGCAGGTTCTCCGGCTGGGTCAGGGCGATGTACCCCGCGCCCAGCACCAGCAGCAACACCACGAAATTGACGAGGCGGCGCACCGGGTTACAGGTGCTCCTTGAAGAACGCTACGCTGCGGGTCAGGGCCGTCTGCAGGTTGCGGCTGAGGTTGTGGTTGTCTGCGGGGTAAACGTAACTCTGCACCGGCTTGCCCAGGGCCTTCAGGTCGCTGCTCAGGGTGGTGTGGAAGACCACCGGCACATCCTCGTCCGCCGTGCCGATGTGCAGTTGAAGCGGGCCGCCCAGATCCCTGAGGTAGTTGTTGGCGCTCAGTGTGTTCCAGAATGTGGGATTGCTGGCGGGGGTGCCGTACTTCGCAACGGCCTTCCGGCGCAGATCCAGTACGCGCTGCGGAATGCTGGCCGGCACGGGGCTGTTCCACTGGGTCATCATAGCGTTGTAGTCCCCCACCACCCCGGCCCAGATCACCCCGGCCTTGATGCCAGGATCGATGACCATCGCCCGCAGGGTCAGAAAGCCGCCCATGCTGTGGCCCCACATGCCGATGCGCGCCGCGTTCACCCGTCCGTCCCGCTTCAGGCTGCCCAGCGCGTTCATCACGTCGTCGGTGTAGCCGGGCGCGTAGTAGCCGCCGAGCGCCTCTCCCTGGGAGCTGCCATGGCCGCGGTAATCGCTCTTGAGGGTCACGAAGCCTGCGTGGGCGAAGGCGTCCTGATACGCCACGTACCGTTCGGTGGTGCGGTACTGCTGCGGCGGAATATAGCCGTGGTTGAACACAATGGCGGGCCAGCCCCCCTGCGGCGGCGGGCCGTTCGGAACCGTCAGCAGCGCACGGATGGTCAGGCCGTCAGACTGATACGCCACCACCTGACGGCTGTAGTTGCTGCCGGCGCCCAGCGTGGTCAGCACCTTCAGGGCGCTGCCGGGATACTTCTTCTCGCGGGCGGCGGCCACGCTCATGTCGGCCACGTCCACCTTCGCCAGTGCGGCAGCGGACTGTGCCCCGGCCTGGGACCCCAGGGCAGGGACACCAAGCAGCGCGGTCAGGAAAAGAAGGGGGGTAGCTCTCATCCTCTCAGGCTAGAGGCAGATCCGCCTCCAGAAAGCGTCAGGAGCAACGGTGCGGCCTTGAGACGGGGTTGCGACTCGGTTCAGGCACGGGCCGAACCAGCTTCAGCGGCTGATGTCGTAGCCGGTGATTTTAGTCACGGAGCGCGGGTTGCCGTTGCCCAGCACCGCAGAACGGTCATACAGGTTCCAGCCGCGTGAGACGGTCATCTCGGGCAGCAACTCGGTCTCGTCGCCGGGCCAGTTTTCCGGGAGTTCCAGGGGGCCGAAGGTACCGTCCGCCGGGCTGAACACCAGCCACAGACGATTGCGCGCCACCGTCTCGCCCAGCGTCAACCGGGCGTCGTTGTTGGCGTCATTGAAGGCCACCACCTGATACACGCCCGCCACGCCGGGAATGTTCGGCAGATCGAAGCCGTACTGCCAGGTGTTCACGCCCGCGCTGACCACGTTCTGGGCAATGCCACTGTTGTTGGTCACGGCCACCGGAACCCCGGTGCCGACCAGAGCCAGACGCAACCGGGGAGAAGCGCCCCAGTCGCCGCCGATGGTGCCGCTCAGGGCGTAGTCGGCGGGGGCCTTGACCTCCTGTTGCCCACAGGCAGCCAGGATCAGCGGAAGCAGCAGAGAAGCAGTCGACAGGGGGCGCATGGCACCAGCGTACCCAGCCGAATGGTGAGAAGACGCAGCCTGTTTTGCACCTCCCAGCGTCCCCATCCACAGGGCACAGGGCCAGCCCGTACCTGAATCTATTTTTGAGTGAGCACCACATGACGAGGCCGTGAAATTTGCTTGCCCTGGTCGCCCATGCACGCTATCCTGGCATCCGTCCAACACACTGCTTGATCCAGTGCAAGCACCTCATTTTCAGGAATGTCGAGTCACATTCGCTGACCTGGCGCACGCGACGGCCTCAGGAGGCCCAGTCCCGTTGCCAGCGCTCAGACGGAAACGGGCCGACAAGGAGATCACATGAAACGATCCTCACCCCTCGCATTTCTGGCCCTCACTGGCTTGCTGCTCACGGCCTGCGGCGGCACCACCCCAGGCGACGTCACCGCACCCGTGATCAAGCTCGCGGCGGCCCCCAATCCTGTCACCGCGGCCGGCGACGTCACCCTGACTGCCACGGCCAGCGACAATGTGGCCGTAACCAAGGTGACCTTCTACCGCGGCACCACCGAGATCGGCAGTGACACCACCGCGCCCTACGAACTCAAAGACAGCGTGACTGCCGCCAACAACGGCAGCGTGATCTACCGCGCCGTCGCCACCGACGCTGCTGGGAACACGGCGGACACCGCAGAAGTGGTGACGGTCAATATCAGCACAGACACCGCAGCGCCCACGGTCAAGCTCACGGCGGCGCCCAGCACCGTCACCACCGCCGGTCCTGTCACGCTGACCGCAGACGCCACCGACGATGTGGACGTCGTCAAGGTGACCTTCTACCGCGGCGCCACCGAGATCGGCAGCGACACCACCGCGCCCTACACCTTCAGCGACAGCGTGACCGCCGCCAACAACGGCAGCGTGGTCTATCGCGCCGTTGCGGTGGACGCCGCTGGAAAGAGCGGCGAGTCCACGGCCACGGTGACTGTCAACATCGACGATGCCCCGGTAGACACCACCAAACCTACGGTCAAACTCGAAGCGGCTCCCAAAACGGTCACGTTTACTGGGACCGTCACCTTGACCTCCACCGCCAGCGACAACGTGGCCGTCACCAAAGTCGCCTTTTATAAGGGCAACACCCTGATCAGCGAGGACGCCACCGCCCCCTACACGGCAACGACCACCGTCGGCCCGGCAGACAGCGGCACACTAACCTTCCGCGCGGTGGCCAGCGATGCGGCAGGGAACACGGCGGAAGCCACCGATACGGTGAATGTCGTTACTGGGACGGGCATAATCCAGGGTATCGTCGTGGATCAGAATATCGGTGCGCCTGTGGCCGGCAGCAGCATCACGGTAACGTCGGCGGGCAAGACCTTAAGCACGCTAACCAGCGGGTCCGATGGCACCTTCAATCTGGATAAGCTGCCCGCCGGAACGTATGACCTTCAGGCGCGCAAGGCTGGGATGGCGGGCTTCGATCTGCATGGTCTGGTGGTAGAGGACGGGGCTGTCAAGGTGCGCGTGATTCAGCCGCCCGCCTTTGAAACCAGCGCCACCACTGACGGTGCCAAACTGCTGCTGACGCGCGCAGACGGCCAGACGCCATTGGCAGGCACGACATTCACCGACACCGTGGACTTCAAGATCACAGGAGCCAACGATTCCAATCATGTGGGACCGGTCCGTGTCATGTATGCCCAACTGGGACGTACACCCGGCTCCAGCAGCGTGACAGGCTCCTCGCAGGACGGCAAATGGTTCTTTGCGCCGCCGCAGGACGTCTTGGCGCCCCCCACCTCCGGGGCCGTGACTCTGCCCAATGCGGCGACCCCCAATTTCGTCAAGGGCTTCGGCAGTGCCGCCGGTGAAGCGGTCAATCTGGAAGTTCTGGTCATCGACTATAACTACAACTACTCGCTGTACATCGTGCCAATCACGCTGAAGAACACTTCGGCCGCAGCGGGCACAACGGTCACGGCCCCCACCAAGGCCGCTGCCGTGGCCTACACCTTAAAGCAAGAGGGTTCGTGGACCCGGCCCTACTCCCTGCCCGACGCAGATGGCTCCACACCAGCGGGTGACGCCGCACCCAATGGCTCCGGCATCTTTGTGGAAGTGCGCTGGTGCAACACCGGCGCTGCACCATTCGGCTTCGATATCGAGCGCTCGGCAGATGGAACGACCTTCAGTAAGATTGGTACCGTGGCAGGCGGAACAAGCGCCTCGTGCTCGGCCAATCAGCTCTCACGTCCCTTCTTCTACCGCGATAACAGCGCCGACCTGAGCGTGGGCAAGACCTTCACCTACCGCGTTGTGGCGCGCGGCGCGAACACTGCGGTCAGCAACACCACACAGACCACTCCGCTGGCTCAGTTCCTGCCCAAGTTGCTGGGGCCAGCCGATGAGAGCACTGGCGTGTCGCTGACCCCCATCTTCGTGATCGGTCACCCACAACTGGCCATCGGCGCGGACGGCGCAGGTTACAACCTGCAATTACGCGACCTGTTCAATCTCAGCGGTTATAACCTGCCAGGCAACCCGGCTGTGGCCAACACCCTGGGCCTCTTCCGGGTGGAAGAAGGCACTGGCGACGCAGGCAATGGCGTTCCTGTCGGACAGACGCTGGTCTTCACCTCGGGGCTGAGGAACAATGCCCTCCTGACCGATACGGCGGGCGTCATCAGTGCCAGCAAGCCCAATCTTGCCCCTGTGGACACCACCAACCACACCGTTAGCCTGCCCTCGGAGCTGTTTATCAATCCGCTTCAGCCGCTGCGTCCCCACAAGTGGCAGATGTATGCCGGTTACGCCTACAAGTACCTACCTGCCGAAGAAGGGCGCGTGAACGCCTACTCGGTTTACACCTGGCCCAGCAGCACCACCCAACCGATCCCGGCCACCCGGCCTCTGAACCAGAACTTCGACTTCATCACAGGTCAGAAGTAAGCGGGAAACCGTGTGGCGGACCCTTGTCCAATGCCGCACGGCTTTGCAGTTGAGTTCGTCACGTAATTCCAGCACCGTCATAGCCGTTCTACGGCCAGCGCGTTCAAGGAGATTTCATGCACAGACCATCACTTCACAACCTCAGTCGCAATCTCGGCATGGTAGCCCTTACGGCGCTGCTGGCCGCCTGCGGACAACAGACCGCTGGCACTGCCCCGATGGGCGCCTTGCCCAAAGCAGATCTAAGTGAAAACGCCACGGTGGCCCAGAGCGGCAAACTCAGGTACGTACAGAACGAACTGATGGTGGGCTACACCGATGACGCCAGCCTCAAGCGCGCTGTCTCCACCCTGAAGGCCACTGTGGTAGCGACGATTCCCGAAATCCGGGTGGCCCTGCTGCGCGTTGAGGGCGACAGCCTGAAGGTCAGCGCGCAGGCCTTCCGTCTGCCGGGCCTGCGTTACGCCCAGGCCAACGAGATCATCGCGGGTGACCAGCTGCCGGCCGGACAGGTCAAGGGCGATTTGAACGCCCAGGCTGCGTCTGCGGATCAGATTTTTGATGAGTTGCCGCAGTATGCCCTGGACCCCCGCCACCTGAACGCCAAGGCCGCCTGGGACGCCGGCCTGAACGGACAGGGCGTGGTGGTGGCCGTGCTGGATGATCCCGGCGACGTCTCGCACCCCGACTTGAAGGCCAACTGGGCTGGGAAGGCTTATAACCCGTTCCTAAACAAGGTGTATACCGACGCCGCCGAGTGGGTCAAGGACTCCGCAAGTGAGTTTGCCGATCACGGTACTTTCGTGGCCTCCAGCATCGTGGCAGCCGACGACGGCAAGGGCATCGTGGGGGTTGCGCCCAAGGCCACATGGCTTCCTGTGGTCATCAACCCGGCAGCCAAACAGACCAACGAGTTCTACTCCTCGTTCTACATCGCGCGGGCCGCCGTGTGGGCCAGCAACAATGGCGCGCGGGTGCTGAACAACTCCTGGGGCGGCGGCATCTCCTTTGGGGCCGTCAAGGACGCCTTCGACTACGCCATGAGCAACGGCACAGCCGTCGTGGCCTCCATGGGCAACAGCTACTACGACGAGTTCCAGTACCCCGCCGCGTTACCTGGCGTGATTGCCTCGGGGGCATTAGACGGCAGTAACCGCCGGGTCACCTTCTCCACCATGGGCCGTCACATCTCATCTTCGGCCCCCGGTCAGGACACCATGCTGGCGAGTCCCACCTGGCAGGGCGGTGGACACGCGCTGATTTCAGGAACTTCCTTCTCCAGCCCCTACACCGCTGGCGTTGCCGCCCTGGTGTACCAGAAGTGCCCGTCCGCCACGCCTTTCCAAGTGCGCCGCGTGCTGGAAACGACGGCCAACAGCAGCATCGGTTCCAACCCCAATGGTTTTGACCGCGACACCGGCTGGGGTGCGCTGAACGCCGGGAACATCGCCAAAACCCTGACGTCCTGCGACAAGCTGCCCGCCAAGGGCGCCAACGTCAAGATCAATGTGACGTATATCGATGACTCCGGACAACATCCTGGTGTCCTGGGCGACGTTATGTTGCGGGGCAAAGGTATGCGTGCCGGGGCCACCGACGACCCCACCCCACTGTACCTGTCCACCACCGATGCACAGGGCAACGCCACCTTCGCCGAGATCGCGCCTGGCGAGTATGACCTGTACGTGGCCGGTTCTGATCTGAGCGTCACGGGCGGACTCACCGAGGAGCGGGGAACTTACATCGGCAGCTTCACGGCCACGTCCGGCTCCACTCGGGCAAATCCGGACATCAAGCAAGTGGTGCTTACGGCAGCCTCCCCCGACTTCAATCCGGTGGACCCGTATGAGCCTAACGACAGCCCATCCGCTGCCAAGCCCATCACGTACGGCCAGACGACCCAGACTGCCTACATCTACAACAAGCCCAGCGACTACGACTACTTCAGTTTTGCGGGGACAGCCGGGGACGATATCAAGGCCGAGGTCCTGGCGATGGGCCAGCTGGGAGGATCGCTCGACTCGTATCTGTTCCTGTTCGGCCCGGACGGTAAGAAGCTAGCCGACAACGATGACCGTGGTAATCCCCGTATCGACTCGGATTCTGAGATCAGCTTGAAGCTTCCCGTGTCAGGAACCTATTACCTGGCTGTTACCAGCTACAACATCGCTGAGGGAACGGGCGACGATGGCAGTCCTTTTAACAAGTACAAGCTGAAGCTGGCCAAGACCAACTAAAGATAGTCAGAAGGGCGATCAAGTCATCGAATGACTTGATCGCCCTTCTGACTATCTTGCTACATGCTCGAAAGTACACAGGCGGTCAAGGGGCAATACTGGAATGAACCCCTCGGACAGGACCACGGGCCAAGTCACTTCGCCCCGGTCAGCGGCTACGCTGACCAGACC